>CAZQAG010000004.1:20082-84564 GCA_964591295.1 uncultured Gaiellales bacterium
TCTGGTTGTTCTGGATGTCGAAGAGGCCGGCATTCGCGAACACGGAGCCGTCGCCGGACTCGATGTCGCCGGTGCCGCTCCAGACGACCGTGCCCAGGTTGTCGAGCGTCCTGTTGTTGCGAAGGACCCTGTTGGAGGCGCCGCTCAGGTTGAGGGTGACGCCGCTGGCGACACGAGTCGTGCCTGCGTTTAGCATCGTCCCGCCCGTCCAGCTCGAGGCTCCGGGCCCGGTCAGGTTCAGCAGGCCCGTGCCGCCGAGGGTGCCGGCGCTCTGATTGAGGACGTCCGCGGTCGTTACTGCCCCGTTCAGGTTGAGCGTGCCGCCCGACAGGTTGACCATGTTCGGGTCCGTGTTCGTGTTGAAGTTCCCGATCCCGCCGGTGACGTGGAGCGTCCCGAGCGTCGTCGGGCCGTTGAAGGAGCTCGTGCCGCCTGTGATGAGGGTCGTCGGCACGTCGTAGGGGCCGTTGACGAGGATGTTGGCGCCGGAGAAGTACGCCCGACCTGCGCTCGTGTTCTGGGTCGGCGGGCTGCCGCCCGTCGCAGCGGCTCCGATGTCGGTGAAGGAGGCCGAGCTCGAGCTGTAGTAGACGTTCTGGCCGTTCGAGGTCGTGCCGCGATAGATGCGATAGCTGGCGGCGCCGGGAACGGCTGTCCAGGCGAGCTGGACGCGGCCGGCGAAGCCCGGCCCGGGCAGTGTCGCGCTGACCTCGCTCGAGGCGAGCGTCTCCCCGTTGATGTTCAGCGCGGTCACCTTGTAGAAGTAGGTGCCGGGCGCGAGCGAGCCGCCGGTCGTGAACGGCGTTGCGCCGAGACCGGTCGGGCTCGCCAGCGGGGGCCCGCCGCTGATCAAGCCGCCGCTTGTCTGCGTGCCGCCGGCGAACTGGAGCAGGCCGCCGGACGCGATCTCGAACGGACCGGAGTGGCCGCCGCTCTGGTACAGAATCAGGTAGCCCGGGTCGACGATGACGGTGCCGTCGTTGTGGAAGACGGAGTCGACGTAGGAGGACTCGGGCGAGGGGTTCGTGCCCGTCTTCGCGTAGGTGGCGCCCGGCTCGTTCGTGAAGGTCGTGCCCGAGTTGCCGTTCAGGTCGTGGTCGGCGGTGATGTTGATCCGGCCCTCGTTGTTGATGACGGCGCCGGTGTTCATGTTGAGATCACCGCTCGTCCAGTTCGTCGGGCTCGCCGGCGCGACGTTGTTGTTGAACGTGCGCTGGCTCAGGGTCTTCGTCGTCCCCGCCAGCTGCAGCGAGTCGGTGACGGTGGTCGTCGTCGCCACGCTCGGAGCGCTGTGCGTGCCGCCCGTCCAGTTGAAGTTGGTCGCGGTCAGGTTTCCTGAGCCGCCGAGGGTTCCGCCCGAGAGGTTGACCCATTCGGGGCTCACCGGAATGTTGAAGTTCCCGATCCCGCCGGTGACGTGGAGCGTCCCGAGCGTCGTCGGGCCGTTGAAGGAGCTCGTGCCGCCTGTGATGAGGGTCGTCGGCACGTCGTAGGGGCCGTTGACGAGGATGTTGGCGCCGGAGAAGTACGCCCGACCTGCGCTCGTGTTCTGGGTCGGCGGGCTGCCGCCCGTCGCAGCGGCTCCGATGTCGGTGAAGGAGGCCGAGCTCGAGCTGTAGTAGACGTTCTGGCCGTTCGAGGTCGTGCCGCGATAGATGCGATAGCTGGCGGCGCCGGGAACGGCTGTCCAGGCGAGCTGGACGCGGCCGGCGAAGCCCGGCCCGGGCAGTGTCGCGCTGACCTCGCTCGAGGCGAGCGTCTCCCCGTTGATGTTCAGCGCGGTCACCTTGTAGAAGTAGGTGCCGGGCGCGAGCGAGCCGCCGGTCGTGAACGGCGTTGCGCCGAGACCGGTCGGGCTCGCCAGCGGGGGCCCGCCGCTGATCAAGCCGCCGCTTGTCTGCGTGCCGCCGGCGAACTGGAGCAGGCCGCCGGACGCGATCTCGAACGGACCGGAGTGGCCGCCGCTCTGGTACAGAATCAGGTAGCCCGGGTCGACGATGACGGTGCCGTCGTTGTGGAAGACGGAGTCGACGTAGGAGGACTCGGGCGAGGGGTTCGTGCCCGTCTTCGCGTAGGTGGCGCCCGGCTCGTTCGTGAAGGTCGTGCCCGAGTTGCCGTTCAGGTCGTGGTCGGCGGTGATGTTGATCCGGCCCTCGTTGTTGATGACGGCGCCGGTGTTCATGTTGAGATCACCGCTCGTCCAGTTCGTCGGGCTCGCCGGCGCGACGTTGTTGTTGAACGTGCGCTGGCTCAGGGTCTTCGTCGTCCCCGCCAGCTGCAGCGAGTCGGTGACGGTGGTCGTCGTCGCCACGCTCGGAGCGCTGTGCGTGCCGCCCGTCCAGTTGAAGTTGGTCGCGGTCAGGTTTCCTGAGCCGCCGAGGGTTCCGCCCGAGAGGTTGACGCTCGCAAGCGTCGTGGCGGTGTTCAGGTTCAGCGCGCCGCTGCTGATGTATGTCGTCGCCGGGTTGAACGTCCCTTCCACGTTCACGATTCCACCGGCGACCTGGATCGCCCCGCCGCCGGCCGTTGAGCCCGCCGGCAGGTTGTAGGTCCCGCTCTCGAAGAAGAGGAGATCGTCAGTTCCGACCGCGAAGGTGCCGGGGCTCGTGCTCGTCGAGCCGTACTGGTAGAGGTCGAGCCTGCCGGACGTCACGCTCGTGCTGCCGTTGTTCGTGTACGTGACGGCGATCTGCGCTGGGCTGGACATATTGGTGCCCGCGCTCTTCGTCACCGTGCCGTCGTTCACGAAGGCCGGAAGGTTGCTTGTCCACCACGCCATGTCGAGATCGCCCTGGATGTCGAACGTGTGGCCCGCGTTGTTGCGGAATGTCGTGTTGCCGAGGTTCAGCTGTCCGCCGGTCCAGACGGCCGGACCGTTGTTCTCGAGGTTCCGGGTCGACAGGTACTTCGTGGCCGTGCCACTGATCGTCATCCCGCCGTTGGCGAAGGTCGTCCCCCCTCCCGCCATCTGGCCGTCGGTCCAATTGAACGGCCCTGTAATCGTGAGGTCTCCGGTGCCGCCGATCAGGCCGCCACCCAGGTTGAGCGCCGGAAGTGTCGTCGCCGTATTGAGGTTGAGCGTGCCGCTGCTGATGTACGTCAGTGCCGGGTCTAGCGACCCGGCCAGGTTGACGGTGGCTCCTCCGACCTGGATCGTCCCGGCGCCGCCAGCGGTCGCGCTCGAAGGCAAGTTGTAGGTCCCGTTCTCGAACAGGAGCAGCGTGCCAGGCTCGGCCGTGAAGCTGCCGGGGCTCGTGCTCGTCGAGCCGTACTGGTAGAGGTCGAACCTGCCCGACGTCACGCTCAGGCTGCCGTTGTTCGTGAACGTGGAGGCGATCTGCGCCGGGTTGGTCATGTTGGTGCCCGCGCTCTTGGTCAGCATGCCGTCGTTGACGAAGTGCGGCAATGCGCCCGTCCACCACACGAAGTCGAAATCGCCTTGGACGTCGAAGGTGTGGCCGGCCATGTTGGTGAAGGTCGCGCCGTTGCCGACGTTCAGCTGCCCGCCCGTCCAGATCGCCGGACCGCTGTTCTCGAGGTTGCGCGAGAGGTACTTCGTCGGCGTACCGCTGATCGTCATGCCACCGTTGGCGAAGGAGTTCCCGCTTCCGCCCAAGTGGCCATCAGTGAAGTTGAAGGGACCGGCGATCGAGAGGTCTCCCCCGCCGGCGATCGTCGTGCCGGTGAGGTTCAGGGCCGCAACCGACGAGCTCTGGGTCGTGCTCGTGACGTTGAGCGTTCCACCGGAGAGAGTCAGCGTCTCTTCGCTCGTGATCGAGAGCACGGAGGTCGTCGTGCTGCTGAACGTGATCGCTGCGAGAGCCGTGTTCGGGATGCACACGTGACTGGTCGCGCCCGGAAGGACGTCACCGTCCCAGTTGGCCGCGTCGTGCCAGGACGCCGTCGCCGCCCCGCCGTCCCAGAACTTGTTGCCGGCGCAGCCGGTGACGCTGAAGTCGACCGTCCCATCGTCCGTGTCGCGAAGCGAGGACGCTCGCGCCTGTACCTGGTCGAGCCCTGGCGCGGTCGCGGGGACGATCCCAGAGTAGCCGCCTCCGCCGTACGGGACGATGTCGCTCGCGGCGTTCGAGCCGTCGAGCAGGACGATCTCGTCACCCGCGTCTGCAAAGTCGGACGCTCCGGAGCTCCAAGGCGCGAAAGGCGTCATGTCGGGCACGGTGACCCTGTCGCCGGCGAGCTCGGCGTCGGCTTCCTGGCCGTACTTGTTGAAGTACGCCGTGCCGCTGCGGGCAACGACGAAGCGCTCACCCGGCGTGAGGTTCGTGCCGAGTGGGAACTGGTACGTCCCCTCGGGGCCATCCGGCGTCGTCTCGTCGCCGAGCTTGTAGCTGGAGATATTCAGGCCGGTGGAGGTGGCGTTCGCGACCTCGATCCACTCGGCCGCGGGATCGGTCACGTTCGTGGCGAAGGCCGAGACGACCAGGGCCCCTCGCGGCTCGCCGGCGGTTGTGAAGTGAACGTCGGTGTAGTAGCCCACCACCTGATCGGAGACCTCGTCCGCGGTGTCGAGCGCGGCGCCGGGATCGCCGTAGTCGGTGACTGCGTCGAGGGCATTCGAGACGCCTGCTCCGCCCACGTCGAGCGTTTCGTTCGTGGCGGAGGAGCGATAGGTACTGACGGTGAGGCGAAGGGGTGTGGCCGGCGGGCCGCTGAGACCGAGGGCGCTCCACGGGACGGAGAGCTCGACGATGCCGCCGACCCCGGTGGAGACGAGGCCCGCCTGGAACGGTGGGCCTGCGACATCGGGCCAGACGTCGAGGTTGGCATTCCCGCTTCCGAGCCTGGTCTGGAGCAGGTATTCCCAACGCGCCGCGTCTGCGACCTGGGTGTCGGCGCCGCGGACGAAGTCCGTGTCGCCCGAGCCCGCGACGCGGTCGGTGTCGATCGCGACCTGGACCTGCGTCCCGTTCTCACCCGATGTCACGTCGCCGAGGTCGACGAGCATGAACAGCGTCCCGCTGGTCGCGGTATAGCGGACGCGCTCGATATCTACGCGGGCATCCGGATTGTCGAAAAACGTCCGCTCGTCGCCGGCGTCGTCCAGCCAGATGTGCTCTCCGGCCTCCGCGGCATCGCGCGCGATGATCGCCGTGTCGTCGGCAATGGGAGCGCGCGTGAACCAATCGGCCGTGTCGCCGTTGACGGTGACCGGGTGCGCGGAGGCGAGCAGCACAGGGCCGGCCAGCGCGATGAGCGCCAGGCCCAGGAATGGCAGCATGCGTCGCCCGTGCCAGCGCGTGGCTACACGGCGAAGCCCTGCCACAGAAAAACTCCTCCCCTCGATACCAATCCCCTCCGAAACTGGGTTGCTATATGAAGACTTGCAAGGGCGGGGTCGGGCTTCAATAGGTCGCTCGGCCCATCCTTGGGCCCGATGTGTCCTAATGAGCTCGCTCTCCCCACCGTGCCCTCAGGACGCGGCATCGGCGGGAAATCTTCCTGGGCTAGGCCGTGCGTCGAAGCTCGAACTCTTCGCCCGCGGCAAGGTACGCCCCGGCTGGACCGCGTGGGGGAACGAGGTCGAGCAGTGAGCGAGCGCCTTCTCACGGCGGGCGAGGTCGCCGAGCTGCTCGCCGTGCCCGTCTCCTGGGTCCGGGAGGCGACGCGCGCCGGCCGTCTCCCCCACGTTTGCCTCGGCCGCTACCGCCGCTACGAGGCGGACGCGATCGACGCTTGGCTTACCGAGCAGCGCGGGGGTCCAGCGCTCGTTCGACGTCGACTGGACATCTCGCGCGAGACGAGCTTGGAATGAGGCCATGAACGCCCGCAACGGCAGCGGTAGCGGCAAATGGGGCCGCGTGTGGCGCTACGAGGGCACACGTGGTGTCGTTTGGCGGATCCGCTACCGGGATGCCGCCGGGCGGCGTGTGCTCGAGACGCTCGGCCGTGAGCCCGAGTGGGACCGCAAGCGGGCCGAGGTCGAGCTGCGCAGGCGTCTGGTCGACGTCGAGCGCGACGGCTACCGAAAGCCGGAGAAGATCATCTTCGCCGCCTTCGCTGAGCGCTGGCTTACTGAGTATCTGCCGGGCAGGAACCTGAAGCCGACGACGGTCAAGAACTCGATCTCGGTGCGCCGGCATCTCGTCCCCTTCTTCGGTGGCTACGAGCTGAGCGACCTCGAGCAGCATCCGGAGCTGTTCGACCGCTTCGTCGCCACCAAGCTGAAGAGTGGCCTCTCGGCGAAGTCGGTCGGGAACACGCTCACCGATATGCGGCTCGTCCTAAAGCAGGCGGTGCGCCAGCGGCTGATCCGCGCGAACCCGGTCGACGACGTCGAGCGCCCGCGCTGCGAGCCACCGGAGATGCAGGTCCTGAGCGAGGCCGAGATCGCGCGGCTCTGGAGCGCCTACGGCGAGCTGGAGCGGGAGGCAAGCGAAGAAGAGCGGCCCTGGTGGCAGCTCGCGCGCGCGATCACCTTCGTCGGGCTCGGGACGGCGATGCGTCGCGGTGAGCTGCTCGGGCTGCGCTGGAGCGATGTGCGAATGCTTGACGGCGTCGTCCAGGTGCGCGAGGCCTTCGTCGACGGCCACTTCACGACGCCGAAGAGCCGCTCCTCGCGGCGCCTGATCGAGCTCGGGCCGCGGACACGCGAGCTACTGGCGCAGCGCTGGCAGGAGACGGCTTTCCGTGACGAGCGCGACCTCGTCTTCTGCCACCCGACGAAGGGGACGCCGCTCGATGCGAGCAAGCTCGCCCGCGTCTACCTCCACCCGGCCCTCCGCCGCGCTGGGATCACGAAGCCGTTCCGGCCTTTCCATGACCTCCGGCACACGGCACTCACCCACGAGGCTGCTGCAGGCAATCCGATGGCCTACGTGCAGCTCAAGGCCGGGCACTCGCAGAGCGCGATCACTGAGCGGTACATCCACGCCGCCCAAGTGCTGTTTCCCGGCGCGGCAGCGAAAGGCGAGGAGCGAATGTTCGCGGGGCGCGCCGACGCGGCGGACTAGGCTCCCTTCCAAGGCTCCTAGACTGCGCCGCCATGGCGGAACTTTCGGATCTGCTGGCATTGCTCTCTCGGGCGAGCGACAGCTTTAGCACCCTTCGGACGACGATCCGATGCTCGCGCGACGAGGAGAAGTACATGGAGGCCTGGGATCGGCACTGGGAGCGCCAGGCGCAGGAAGGCGGTGGCGGAGTGACCCTCGTGCTCGTCGGAGACGATGACGAGCCAAGCCCGGCGACGAGCGAAGCAACGGTTCGTCTTTGGATCGAGCAACCTGCTCGGTTTCGCGAGGAGTACGAAGGCGCATGGGGAGATCAGGTGGCCGTCTCCGACGGGCAGACCCTCTGGCGAAGAGTCCCGCGGCTAGGGGTCCTGCGCGAGGACGCGTCCGAGGCTGCCGGATCTCTTTTCGCCCAGCTTCTCATTGATCCGGCACCCCTTCTCCCGGGACTCGAGCTCGACCTGCTCGAGGAGACTCAGCAAGCTGGCCGTGTCGCGCATCGTGTGCGAGGCATGCCGCAACGAGTGTTCTGGCATGACCTGTTTGGGCTTGCGCCAGGAGCCGATGAATACATGCTCTTGATCGATGCCGAGCGCGGGATCCTCCTTCGTGCCGCCGCGCTGCTAAACGGCGAGGAGTTTGCCGTAAGCGAGGTCGACGAGGTTGCTTTCGACGAAGAATTGCCGCCCGAGCGCTTCGTCTTGAAGCTCGCCCCTGGGGAGCGGGTTCGCACACACGAGGACTTGGCTGAGCACTTCCCGGAGGAGGTGACGCTCGAAGAGGCGGTCCTCCGCGCTTCGTTCACCGTCTGGGTTCCCCAGATACGACGAGGCTGGGACTCAGAGGTCCGCTACGGACGCCCGAGCGAGGACTACCCGACGCCGGAGACCGTCTATCTCCACTACTTCAGCGAGAAGAAAGGTCAGCTGAGCATCACCGAGACGGCGCGGGACGTGAAGCGAGGCAGGAGCTGGGAGCAGGTCGATCGTGACGGTCAGGAGTACCGCGTCTGGCACGACAGTGGACGGCCACGCATGCCGACTCTCGTTCGTATCCACAAGGAGGGAACCAGCATCGAGCTCGAATCCAGTGACCTCGACCGAGACGAGCTTTTCGAGATCGCAAATTCACTCAAGCCCGCAACGAACCACTCTTCTTCATGAACGACCTCGGCGCGGCGCTCGCTCTCCTGCTGGACGCGCGTAACCGGTACTCGACGGTGCGTGCGGTCATCCGGAATGTCTTTACTCCCCTTCCTGGGGTAGCCGAAGGTCAAGGCGACGAGGCCGTCACACGTGAGGAGTACGTCACACGGATTTGGCTCGCCACCCCCGATCGGTTGCGCGTGGAGACAGAGGAAGATGGGGCTGGATGGAGCATCGGCATTCGGGACGGCGCCACCTGGTGGGCTGTCGACAGCGACGGGAGTCGTCACTCCAACGTCCACGAACCCGACGTCGGCAGTGACATAGGTGACAGCACGGCGCTTCTTTTTGACCCTGCTCCACTAGCGGGTGCGCTCAAGCTCGAGCTCATCGAAGAGGCCGAGCTCCTTGGACGACGAGTCATCCGCATACGAGGCGCTCGCCGGCCCAATGTCCTGACGACGGACTTTGAGCTCGACGAGCTGGAACCCGAGGACGAACTCGAACTCGACGTGGACGCCGAGCGTGGGGTCCTCCTGCGCCGCCGCTCGGAGCATCGAGGCCACGAATGGTTCCTTCAGGAGGCCGTCGACATTGCCTTCGACGAGGAGTTCGACCCGAAGACGTTCACCCTGAGCCGGACGGAGGGCCAACCCTGACTTCCGAGGGGCAAAAGTTGGGCAAAAGTTCGTGGGCAGCGAATCTGCCCGTACATACTGAAAGAGTCCGTTTTGCGGGCTCTTTGGAAGCTCCCCGGGTTGGACTCGAACCAACAACCCTCCGGTTAACAGTCGCCTGTTGCTAGATCAGGCAACAGTCCCAACGCCTTGGTTGAGCGACGCTCGATCATGTGAGATCAGCTCACATCAGCTCGAACGGGCAAAAGTTTGGGCAAAAGTCTTCGGCCTAGGCAGGCGGTGACCAGGAACGGAGCTCGGCGTTCCACAGGGTCATTCGGCCGAGGTCTCGGATTTTGCGGCCCGTCAACGGATCGAGCTCGACGATATCCGGCGCGCCACTGAAGAGGCGCCCCACTCGGACATCCCAAGAGTCGGCCGTCACCTCCCAGTGCTTTTGCCCATCGAATCCGTATGCCGCCAGTGCGTGCTGTCCGGGCTGGCCCTGGGAGCAGAGGAAGAGACCCCGCAGCTCTCGGCAGGTGTAGGGATCCCTGATCGTCTTCTTGATCGACCAGGACTCCGTGTCGACGAGGCGGACGACGCGGATCTGGTGGTTGTCGACTGCGGCGAAGAGGCTGTTGCCCCGCCAGGCCGTCTGCCACGTGACCGCAAGCCTCGGCCTGCGTGGGGCGCGCGGCAGACCGGGAAGATCGTGGTATCGAATGCGCAGCGAGGCGAGATCGATCTCGGCAATCGGCCCTCTCGCATCGATCACCAAAGCCCGCCGACCCGCGTCGTCGAGGATGAGGGCAGGTCGGTAGTTGTCGCGCTTGGTCGTGCCGGCTCGGATCCGGCCGAGGGTCACGGTACGTACGCGAAGGTCTGCGGAGGCGACGACCAGTCGGGCTGCTCCTACCCTTTCATGCGGAGCGAGCAAGAGAACGAGGTCCCCGTTGCGCGGCTGGCCAACACCCTCGATCGTTCCGTGGAGGTTCCGACGCCGGAGCACGCGCCGCGTCCTCGGATTGACGAAGAAGAGCTCGTGCGGAGCTTCCTCGTACTGCTCAGTGGGCTCGCCTGTCGTCGCAATGAGGCGATCGCGTCGCGGCCAGCTGCCGATCTGGACGGAACGGCGATCGCGAGCGGCGAGCCTCATCGTCCCCGCTCGGCCAAGCCGGCTGAGGTCGACGAACATGATTTCCCCGAAATTGCCCCCGCCGAGCGCGAGCGTCCTGCGGTCGGGGCCGATGACACCGGCGCGATGGACCCAGGGGAATGGCCAGACGGTTCCCGTCCAGTCGCCAAGCTTAACCTGACGGCCTGGAATTCGCCTCAAGGTGATCGGGTCGATCGGCTCGAGCTTTGTCGCTTCGACTCCTCGCGCTGAGAGGTAGGGAGTGAAGCGGAACACTCGCTCGCCAGCCGACTTCGATTTCTTTCCGGCGCAGGCGAACGGAACGAGCAGGAACGCAGCGATGATCGTCCCTGCGAGAATGCGGCGGCCCATGGCCACTGGAGTATGCGCCACGGAAGAACGACGATCCATGGACGCGAGATGGGCGATCGATAGAATCTCAGAGACTCGACGCGCTCTCAGGTAAAGCTTCTTTTGGACCGAGAGGAGCGACCCTCCGGTTATTTCACCTGGGGTGGTTCTGGTTAACAGTCGCTTGTTGCTAGGTTAGGCAACACGGTCTCCCCTTTGTTGAGCGGTGCCCGATCACCTCAGGTCAGCTCAGATCATCCTGGGTGGGCAAAAGTCGGGCAAAAGTTCGACGAGAGTGGAAGTCGCCCGATGCGCGAAAACCAGAGGGCGTTGCGGTCAAAAGGCAAATGACTAAGAGTTCTTGCCGAGGCCAGCCAGGCAGACGGAGACCTGGCGCGGGGTCGGTCACAAGTTCACGCTCGCAGCTGACCAAGGCAACCTCGTAACCTTCGTGTCGCTCCCCGGCGCATCAGAAGCCGGGTGATCATACGCATCTTCGCTACACGCGACCGATTCCCGGGACCGAGGCCTTGATCCGCAAAGCCCAGGATGGGCTCTTTGCCCGGCCTGCGGAAGACAGTGCGCTAAGCACCTGACCGGTTCGTACTCGGCAGACTCTCCTAGTTCAACGGGAGCGGTATTGACGGGCCGATACCAGAGGTATTGGGCAACTCTTGCCCGATGCCCCAATCGGTAAGTTCGAGCGTGCTCGCGTTGTAGACGGCGTGCAATGCGCGCCCCTCTCTTGGGGCTGAAGTACCGGCCGGCCCGATCGCGCCTGCCGTGAAATCTCCGCGAAAAGCCACGACGTACACATCAAAGTCGGGGGTACCGAACTCCGGCCCCCCCTGCGCCTCAAAGAATGTGTGCTGGGTCGTTGCGACGATGACCCCATCTGTCGGATGCGACTCGCCCATGTCGGCTGCAGTACGAACTGCCAAGTCATTAAGCCTCAAGAGTTCTTCCTGGGAAAGTCCTGGGAGAGATACCGACGCAGGACTCTCCGTTGACGATCCTGCAATGCTCAGGCCAGCAGCCAACAACGCAGCGAATACGAGCCCGCTGGCGAGGAAGAGCATCCCGACCTTTTGCCTTGAACCGATACTCATTCAGGTACCCCCGATCAGAACGGGTGGTAGACGTACGCGCTGCTCGGCTCCTGTAGCCAGGGTATACCGACCCCTGGGTTGCCTGCAGGAGTGGTGACTCGAGACGAAATCTCCCCACGCTGGGCGATACGAGACGGCAGAGCAGTGCAGTACGTAGCCTTTGGCCATGCGGTGCGCCGAGGGTCGTCACGCGATAGACGGTCCCGTCTGGGAGGTGCGAGGTCAGCTTCATCACTACGACCCGGAAGCAGCAGTCCATCCGCCGCTTCGAGAGCAGCTCGGAGTGTTCTCGCGACCGCCGGCTCAGGCGGACCAGGTTCCCGTCGAAATCGTCTCGACCGTTAGATCTCTCGACGAAGGGCGCGCAGCCTTCGAGGTCCCTGAAGAGGAGATCATTTGGCCGGAGCCGAGTAGGGCGGAGCGACTTCCGCTCGTGGGCCGCCTGTTTCGCCGCACAGTCGAGCCCGATCCAGAGATGAAGGCTCTGCTCGAGGAAATGTCGCGCAAGGCTTACGAAGACGAAGGGAGCCACTTAATTGACGAGGCCAGGCTGTTGCTCTCCTTCGACAAGCAGCCGTCGGGCGGCCTGTACGCAATTCCGACGACCACTGGACAGGTCTGGATCTATCTCGTTCAGGGAACTCCGCCCGAGCTACGCGGTGGTCATCTGCTCAGGAGCCTCCCCAATGGGATCGACTGGCAGATCCACTCTCGGCGCGGTCCGCAGGAGGACACACGATGGGTCGCGTTCGGTCTTGTCGCCAACGAGGTCGATCGTGTCGATCTCGAATTTCTCAGCGGGATCGTCGGCGCTCAGATGGGCACCAACGCCTTCTTCTTCGAGGACGAGGGCGACCCTTCAGCCCTCGTTGCGTTCGTGCTGCACCTGGCGGATGGAAGCTCTATGCGCATCACAACCGAGCCGAGATGACTCAACTGCCGATCGAGGCAAAAGTTGGGCAAAAGTTCGGGGACCGGTGATATGACCCCAGAGATAGAAAGAGCCCGTGTGCGGGCTCTTTGGAAGCTCCCCGGGTTGGACTCGAACCAACAACCCCTCCGGTTAACCGCCGGCAACAATCAACAAGCTGGATAGGAGAGCTAGCCGGACAAACATGGCCGTGAGCCTTCTCATGGCGGTGAATGTACGTGTGCTGTCACATATCTGGCGCCGATTGAACCCGCCGCTTCGGAGAGCGATCCCTTGAGTTAGTACCGACTGCTCAGCAGCGGCCTGGGCAAGGGGCGAATCCGTTTCCTCACAGTGCTGACGAGTTGCGTGCCGCGCCAGCGCATCGTCGTCCGTAGCCAGGTCGTCCAGCAGCAGTGGATCTGATTGAGCGTGCGCGGGTCTCGGATGAGCCCGTCGTACATGACGAGAGAGCCGCGCCGGATCCTGATGCGCGTGTTGTCGAAGCAGCCGCGGCGCACGAGGAGTTGCTCGAAGCGGCTACGCACGCTCGAGAGCAGGCGGTAGACGCCACAGCCCGCACTTCCACCCATATCCTCGAAGAGAAGCAGGTCGGCGTGCCGATCCCCGTTCACGTCGCCGGCGCGGGCGTACACGCCGCTCACGCGGTTGACCGGGAAGCCCAGGGAGTAGACAACGCGCCAATCGCGAGTCTGCCGAACGCGCTGCCAGATGACCAGCCCACTCGTACTCAGCGACGAGCTCACAAGGGCGGTGCGTTGCCACGCGATCGCCACCTGAGGCGTGATGCCGCCCCCCGGGGGGATCGACCACGACTGGACGACCTCAGCATCGCCGGGAATGAGCTCAAGAAGAGGCAGGCTTTGCGGCCCCGAGACCCCGGCGAATCGCTCGGGTTGGGGAGCGGGACGCCACTTTCGCGGGGCATGGGTCGAGCGCTTGCTCAGCAGGCACTGCTCTACGACCCGCTGCTCCGTACGCGACGGCTGGTGCTGGTCCCACTCCACGACGACGTTCCGCCGGCGGTAGGCGAGCCGCTCGGCCGCACGTTTGCCGATCTGGTAGTCGAGGTTCGATCGATAGCCGCGCAGGAGGGTCGACGCCTCACGCTCCGATCGCGCGAAGTGGAAGTAGAGGATCTCCTCGCTCGGATACAGGCCGAGCTGATAGTCGCCGCCACTCGCCTTCGCCCCAATCGTGCTTCCCGACCGCACGACGAACCCGATGCGCACTCGGTGCGGCCCGTGACGGAGCTCCCGGGCCGCCGCGCGAGACGGCTGCGAGAGAACAGCCGAGCGATCGCGAAGGCACGGAACTGTTGCGGACGCCGTGAACGGCTTGGCGGCACTGCCACAGCTGACGAGGCCGATCACCCCGACAAGCAGCGCAGGCGCTGCAAGAGAGGCCACTTCCATCAGCTTACCGTCGCCTGCCGGACTTCAAACAGGGCAAAAGTTGGGCAAAAGTTCGTTCTCGGCTGAACCGCGCTCAGAAGCGGAAAGAGCCGGTGTGCGGGCTCTTTGGAAGCTCCCCGGGTTGGACTCGAACCAACAACCCTCCGGTTAACAGTCGCCTGTTGCTAATTCAGCCAACGACAGCTCCGCACGGTTGAGCCATGCCGGGTCACCTGAGGTCAGGTGAGATCACCTCAGGTGGGCAAAAGTTTCGGCAAAAGTGCGGAGGTCGCTTGGCCTAAGCCAAGCGACCTCCGGTCGCCTCTTAGCCTGTTCAAAGTGCCTTAAGGTTCTCCCAGACGACAACCATTGTCATCGCGTACGTGATAGGTTCCTCCCCGAGGAGTGACTGCGGCCGCTTCCTGGCCCCCAACCGGATCGCGACAGATCCGTGCTTTCCCAGGAAGGAGTTGATGCCGCGAAGCCAATTCCGTCTCGGGCTTCCCAGCAGGGGCGTGTCGTGCGGCTACCACGTCACGTCCGAGGGGAGCATCTGCGCCCGCCTAAGCCTGCTAGCCGAGACCTAAAGGAGGAGGAGTATGGACCGAGCAATCCTCACCCAAGGAATGAGTTGGCTACTGCGCTCACTAATGCTCGTGACGGTAGTGACGGCGTTCTCAGCCGGCGCTCCCCAGAAAGCCTCGGCCACGAGCATGCACTGCGGTAATCCCGCGGGATACTGCTACTGGGGCTACAACATCGTTTCCAACTCGGTGAACACGACCGTCACTGGGACGTTCAACAGCTGGATCGACTCCTATTTGGACAAGGAGTCCGGGGGAACGGTCCTGCACGGCTGGTATGCCAGCCCGAGCTGCGGCGAGTACTTGAGCGCGAACACGAACGGCATCTACACACCCGCTGACACGGGAAGCGGCTGCCCGAGCTACTCCCAGCGCTTTGTCCAGTACTCGAGTGGAACTCAGTCGTACTTGCTTATCGACTCCTGTGCGGCGCAAAGCGGACTGTGCTCAGCGGGTCCCTGGAGCCGCTCGAAGCCGAAAGCTCGGGATAGTGAGATGACCCGCGGCCAGCAAGTCTCTCTGTTGCCGTCTGACCTTTGGAGGATCCAGAGGCTCACTGGTCGTGGTGCGTCGCTGGGCGAGGTCTTTCTGCTCCGTATCGAGGCCTCGCGCGCGTACTACCGAATCTCGAACAGTTCTGGCGGTGACTGCTACGCAGTCGGGCCGAGTCTCGCGGTGGAGTATCGCCTGGGCCAGGCGGCGTGCGCACGCGACTTTCCGTCAGGCCGTCAGCCAGTGCTCGACTTCTCAGTCGTGCGCGAAATGCCAGGCGATCCAACCTCTGTCCGGGTGACCAGGAGCGAGGGCTTCGCTGCCGACAGAGTCGCCGAGGTCGAGTTTCAGACCGCCGACGGCCAAGTCGTAGGCACTGCACGCGTGGTCGACAACGTCTATTCGGCCCAGTCGTTGCCGGACGTTCAGATCACAAAAATACTGGCCAGGGACTATCAGGGCTCAGTCGTCTGGAGCCAACCTATCTCGTACTGGGAGTTGACTCCCTAACCCATTCTGAAAGCCACACGCCGGAGACGAACTACGTGCCGCCCCGGCGTGTGGCTTTTCCCTCGTAGCTACTTTTGCGCACAACCCTTGCGCGCGAAGCACTGCACGTGCAGGCGATCTCCATTCGCGTCTAGGGCCACAATGCCGAGAACGCCCGCGCTCGGAAGATCCTCCATGCGGGAATAGACGTTCTGGTCGACGGGAGTCTCGGCCTCGACTCCGTTGGCCGTGAGGATCCCAACGCTGGAAACACTGTCGTCGGCGAACCCCTCTAGACGGATCAAAGAGGGGCTCTCCGAAGAGAAGCTAAAGACACTCTGATCAAGGATCGGAAGTGCGGGCGATGGGAAGTCCGGTGAGCAAATGATCGACCCGAGCATGCGGGCGCTTCCCAGGACGCCAACTGAGACGCAGAGTCCGCCACCCTTTCGATTGGCCACGAAGAACGCATGGCCGTCGCGGGTAGCGATCTGTCGAAGCGAGCTCGCGCCGAACTGGGCTAGATCATCGCGCTTGGACGCCGGCACGCGCGGCGAAACGCCGGTTGCCATCGCACCGATCACATGTAGGTCGTATGAGGAAAAGCGCTCGGCCGCGACGGGTGTCCCTCCGCCGAAGAAGCCGAGAGCGCGACCGCCAATAGCGGCGGCGGGCGCTGCGATTGCGATTCCCACAACCGCAATTACGACTGTCGCCGTGACCCGTCGCCGCCTCGTGCTCCGCGCACGCTTCTGCACGTCGTCCCAACTCGCACCCGCTACGGGCGCGTCGACGACCAGCTCATCTAGAACGCTCTCGAACTCACTCATGGTGTTACCTCCTGAAGTTGCTGGCGCAATGCACCGCGGGCAGTTGTGATGGAGGCAGAGACTGTGCCGGAACTTACGCCGAGCACTTCGGCGATCTGTGAATAGGACAGATCGGCGTAATAGCGGAGGAAGATCGCTAGCCGCTGGCGCTCTGGGAGCGCGAGCAGCAACTCCCTCACGACGTCATGCGACTCGCTTTCCGTTTCGAGCGCACGCACAAGTGGAAGCGGACGCGACTCCCGCCGACGGGCACGTTGCCGGTCATGAGCAACGTTGACGACGATTCGCCATAGCCACGCCTCAAGGTTGCCGTCACCGCGAAAACTCCCTCGGCGCCGCAAGGCAATCGCGAACGCCTCTTGAACGACGTCCAATGCTGCTTCGCCGTCGCGCAGCAGCGCCGTTGCGCCGAGCGCGAATGCTCGAAAGCGCGCGCGGTAGAGCGCCTCGATCTCGGCTTCTCGCGAGTCTTTGCCCTTCATCAGGAGTACGACGATCGTACCGGCCTATTTTCCTTAGGCGCCCCCTAGTTGGAGACCTCCGACAATCAGGCTGGGGTCTTTGGGGGTTGGAGTCGGGCGGCGGCGACTCTCTGGTTATGTCACTAAGGGTTGGACGCGACGGCCGGCGAATCGCTGGTTATGTCACTAAGGGTTGGACTCCGGCGGCCGGCGAATCGCTGGTTATGTCAACTGAGGGGTCGCACCTCAAGCGAGCGGCGACGAGTCATGTCAGGCGGGCAAAAGTTTGGGCAAAAGGCGGTTGCCTACCCTCCCCATCCTGTCCGCTTCAGATCAGAGCGGAGCCAGTCGTATACGAGAGGCGCCAGAGGTGCGCCCTGAAAGACATCGGCAATTGCGTGATGTGTCACACCGTCGATCCACGCTTGGGCCTTGGGGCGAAGCTCAACGAGCCTGTCGTAAGCGCCACGACGATCTATCTCGCCCACGCGGTCTCCATCAATCTGAATATCAATCTCATTCGCGGACCCTTGAGGAAGAGCGAGTAGATACCACTCGATAGTGGGCCCGGGACGTGACTCATTCGAACTTGCATGAAAGTCGCCGACGAACCTTGCGGGAAGCGTCGCATACGTCTGTAGGCGCTGACCTAGACGGGGAAACCACGTCTCTACGGTCGCTTGGTAAGCGTTTAGTGCAGCAAAGTAGACAGCTCTCGCTCGCTCGAGCTGTGCAGCAGGCGAATACGGGTCCCAGATCCAACCGCCTCCAAGACGTTCCGTATCAGCAACCGGCCATGGCGGTTCGACTTGCCCCGGTCCTGCGCGGCGGAGATCGGCGACACGCGCCTTCAGCTGATCGACGTAGACGATTCGGTCGCGGAGGCTGATGACGGCAGTGGCGTCTAGGTCCTGGAGGACAGCCTCGACTTCATCGAGCGGAACGGGGTCCTGTGAGAGCGACCCTCGCCCCGCCACCTCAAGAGCCACTAGCCAGAGCCCCTCGTCCACTAGCTTCTCATCGTCGACGCGAAGCGCGCACTCCTTCAGCGCGCGCGCCAGATCACTCCTGAGGACTTCAAGCGACCATCGCCAAGCCCATCCCGGCTCCGCACTCCATCGTCCGGAGCGGCGAACGACCCAGTCCGAGTCATCCTCGAACACGTTTAACTGCGACGGTAGCTCCAGCGTGACTTCGTCGGCTTCGCCGCCGACATACCAGCCGAACGTCAGGGATCGTTCGCCGGTCCGAGCTGCAAGGGGCCTGAGGTGTCCGCTGTCGGCAATAGGCAGGAACAGGTCGCTGGCAGGCGCCGCGCCTTCCCGCCAAGCTGAGAAGGCACTTCGCAGCTCCCGGGCGGCATCAACCGAAGACGGCATCGCGATCCGGAAGTCCTCGCCTCCCCAGCGGTCAACGCTCTCTTCGACGACGGCGGCCGCGAAAGCTGGCGCCATCCGCGCGATCGGTTCCATGATTTCGTTGATCTGAGCTGTCGCACCCGTCGCGACCGCCACAGCTATTCCATAGCGCCAGTGTTCAAGTCGCTCAGGAGAGTCGAGGAGATCTACGACGGGAGGGTCGCCGTTCATAAGGCTCTGGGCTGCGAACCACTGCGTAAGGATGGGAAGTCCGAACTCGAGAAACTCGTCTCGGCGGACCACGAGCCCGGAGGAAACAGCAGCTTCCTGGACCTGCAGATTGCCCAAGTCAGCAGCGCGAACCGGGCCGCTGCCGTTGTCCGTTGAGAGTCGCGCGAGCCGCGACAATCTCGGAATCTCGTCCGCAAGGTGCGGACCCAGCGCGCGCGTCACCAGAAAGTCGAGCAAAGCTCCAGTTGTTGACGAAGCCGCTTCACGCTCTCGCTCCTTCAGTCCAACGATGATTGCGAAGAGAGGCCGACGAATGGCGTCTGCGATTGGTCTCGGCCACCTGCTGGCCATCCCGACGGTCATCTTGCGACCAGCGATTCGACTGACGAGCATTCGCGCCGCCTCCTCGCTGAGTGGCGGGACACCTACGCGCTCCTCAATATCTAGCGCTGGCAGAGGTCGAGAAGTGATAACGGCGCGAGAGCCGCTGAACGCCGCCAGCAGAACGCGCGCATCACGCAAGATCTGCGCTGCACGTAACTGGTCCGTCTCATCCGCGCCGTCGATGACCAGAAAGCATCCGCTCGTGCGGGGATCGCCCAAGCCTTGGGCGGCGGCGAGGACGGCCCCCTCCAGCGCTCCGCTGATGTCGCGCGCGTGAAGGAAAACAGGTATCGGCGCGGCTGCGCGTTCGCGCGCAGACCTGACCGCCTGTTGAAGAGCTCGCTCGGCCATGACAGATTTCCCGGTTCCGACATCAGCGACCAGGACGCGCAACGGTTTATCGGCTGTCGGAAGCAGGTCTTGGGGGGGCTCGCCTACGGTCGGATCGTCGGCCAGCTCGATCGCCTCGAGACGAGAGAGGCCAGCAGCCTGCCAACGAACGATCATGCGCTCGCGCGAGGCTCGTGCTACCTGCTCAAGCCGCGCTAACCGAGTGAGGGACGGTACGCCTCGAATGGCGCGGATCACTTCATCGCTGAAGGTCAACGTCAAGAGTTCGCGAAGCTCCTCGGGAGTGTTTGCATCTGCCCATTTCGCGCGTTGCCCTACCTCGCCCAGGAGCGCGTCTGTGTCAGCATCGCGCTCGACGGCGGGAAGTCGAATGACCCAGAGCCGTCGATCTCCAGACATTGCCTCCGCTATTTCGTTCCGAACGGGCGCGGTCGTCTCGGCTCCAACGAGCCAGATGACGATGTCTGCCTCCCTTACTTTGGCCAGATAGGTCTCGTCGGCTGCTTCTGAGGCTGCAGGGGTGAACTCAAAGGCCCATGGCATCAGCGCGGGGTTGCCAGTCAGCGATGAAACGGTCATGTCGCGTGCCCACTGCAGTTCAGGCCGCATGACGCTGCTAACGAAGGCTAAGAGCGGGCGCTCTCCGGGCAATAAGCGCGGCGCGTTCGACATCTGCCACTAGCCTAGGTGAGGCACTGGAGGCCACCCATGCGGGTTCGCGAAGACGCTTCCGACCCTGTCTTTAGCCTCTCTCTCAGCACGCCGCCTCGCCGTCACAACTTCTCGCGGCCTGGGATCAGCCGGGGCTGCCGACCTTTCACCCCTTTCGCGTCATCAGATAGTCCTCAGGCCGAGCGACCCTGATCGCAAAGCCCGCCCGCTGGAGCTCGTTGCCAAGCTCCACCACGCCCTCGTCCCAGGTGAGGAAGAAGTCGCGCCCTTGAATCAGGTGCGCGTGAAGGTGAAGCCAGTCGCGTCGGTCCGGCGGCTGCCCTCGCTTTGGCTTCCACGCTGGGCCAAGCGCTGCTTGGAAATCGAGCATTGCCTGCGAGCCGAGCCCGTCAGGCCCATTCAGGCGCGACTCGTCAAGCGTGAAGACTCCGCCGGTCTCAGTCGCGTTAAGTTCGGCTGCTAGATCATTGATTCGGCTCGCAAGGGGTTCGCGTGGAACGTCTGCCCGGATATAGCGTGTAACGGCTAGATCCACCTCCCCAGCCTCGGCCAATGCGACCAACGCCTCGACCACCTTCCGCTTTGGTCGCCTCTTCCAATG
Organism: uncultured Gaiellales bacterium; assembly: GCA_964591295.1. Lineage (GTDB taxonomy): Bacteria > Actinomycetota > Thermoleophilia > Gaiellales > Gaiellaceae > VAXT01. Next base: position 40,189 of record CAZQAG010000004.1, read on the forward strand.
TTCCTGAACGAGGTTCGTGTCGAGCGTCAACCGATCGTCCGTCCCCTCTCGATTCGACACTACTCCACCCGTGGGCGGTCTTCGGAAACCGCCCAGACGGCGATCGTTTCGGTCGGCGTGGAGCTATCGCGCGCCGAAAGCGGATCGAACGCATGGAGAAGAACGGCCGGTCCGTCGCTACCAGTGAAGCCACGATTCGCATACAGCTCGAGCCAGAGGTAGTACTCGAGGCCCCCGGTACCGAGACGGGCGATAAGCGTGGGGACAACGGTTCCATCCTCATGGATCACGTCGAGGCCGAACGGGTTTGCCTGGTTCGAAGCGTGTGGTTCTTTCAGATCTCGCACGTTGCCGACGTACCCATTCACAGTCAGGGTCGTAATCGAACCGTCAACCTGAAATGAGGCATCAGATGGACGAAGCGGATCGATCGACCACCTGAACGGATCGCGGACCATGAAGATGAATGTGTGCGCATGGCTTCGGATCGCGTCGATCGGGGTTCCCGACACCTTGAACCGCGGTAACCGACCGGTGGCGTTCGCGCTCAGTTGGCCGCTACGGTGATAGTGGACCTTCGGCGATACCCCCTCCGCCCATCCACTCTCACCTTCTCGTGGAGGGACGGTGTACTCGCCCTCCCCAGTAGGGATGTCGATGGCTCCGTATCGGAAGCGCTCGAGCGGCGCATATTTGCTCAGGTCGAGCACCAGGCCGCCGTCATTGCTCATAGACATGCCTAATAACGGTCGAAAATCGCCGGCGATTTCGAGTCCGAGGCGGATCCGCTTACGTGTCGGCATGATCGCTAGGCAGGCAGCAGCCTCGGCCGCGGAAGGCGATGTGTCTTTGGTGCGAGAAGCCTCCGTCCGATCTCGCCCTCGAGATGCAGGACGACGTCATCGGGTGTGTCACGCCGAAGCGGCACGATGTAGAGCCTCACCCAAAGCTGAGCCTTCGCCGCGTCTTGAACGTGTTCGCCGGTCCGATCGCGGACCGCCGTACCGCTCGAGCGGGTCACCTTCCCCACGTAAATCGGCCGACCGTCGCGGTCGCACGCGATATAGACCGCCTTGCTGACCAACGGGAACTTCCGCTCGACAGCCAGCAAGTTGATGCCATGGGGAAGGTAGCCGCTCCTCCATTCGCCGGCGATCACGCAGGCAACCCAGTAGAGATCCTCAGCGAGACGCCCCACTAGTCCTCACCCTCGTCCGAATCGCGTTCGTCGTCCGTGGGCTCGGAACTGCTCGGCCGAGGATGTCGGAGCTGCCAGGCGGCCCGATAAGCGCTCAGCCGATCCATAGCATCGTCGAGCTTCGATCGCAGCTCCGAAACCATCACAGGGTCCATCCCCTCTTGGTCGATGAGCGGGGTGCCGTCCTTCCCTTGCACTCCCTCCACGATCGTGATCGCCTCCTCCACAGACTCGATACGTGTCCGCAGGACAGCGAACGCCGAATTGAGTCGCTGAAGCGGAGTCGGCGCGGGTGCCGTCGGCTTGGTGCCCTTCGTCGCCCTGGGGCGGAAAGTCCCGCGAAGCCAGAAGTTCGTCATCGGTCCGACCGGCTCGTCGTTCACGGTCAGGGCTACTTCGCCTTCCTCATCGACTTGAAGAGGGGCCTCGCCCTTGCGGCCATCGACGATCGCCCTGTGAAGGGCATACAAGCCTTGCTCTGAGCTGAGCATCGCGCCGAGCACTCGACGTGGTTCGCGTTTGTCCGCCGGCCGTCGCTGCGTTCCGTCGGACGCCTCGGAGCCTGCCTCTTCTGCGCCAAGGGCACCAGCGACGGTTAGGTGGTAGGCGGCGAGGGCTCCGAGTTCGAGAGTCGAGGCGCCGACCTCGTCCTCATCAAGGTCCTTGAGCGCTGCCTCCAGGATCTCGTCCGGATCCCGATGCGTAACTTCCCAGTCTTTCCGCCAGAAGTCCTCAAGCAAGAAGACCCTCTGGAGGAGCGTCGTTGCCACTCGCCTCCGGTTGATGTTTGCCGTCGCGTACGACCGGAGCGCAAGCGAGGCAGCAGCCTGTGCCTTTGGGGTTCTACTAGCCCGCTCCTGCAGCGAGAGTCGTTTGATTCCCACGCCGACTGCTTTGCCGCACGGCGTGTCCGCGGGCTCAGAGAGCGTGTGGAAGATCTCTACTGCCCGCTCGTCCGCATGCGCGGTAAATCCGGCCGCGATTGCGTCCCCCGGTGAGACCATCCCGGCGAACCAAGCAGCACGCTCCTCATCAATCTCGCCGACGTCGCGTAGGGAGTCGATAACCGCGTCGGCGACCTTGTTCTCCCGGGCTGGTACGGCCCAAGGTGTCGGCGGCTCCAAGTGGAGCAGCGCGACATACTCATCGAGCGCATCGACGAGGCTCGCCCCGTCTGAGCGATCTGGTCGGAACCCAATCACGATAGTCGCGGGGAGGGTTGCCGCGCGCGCTCGCTCCAGCTCCTCGACGTTCACATCCTGTCTCGGGCGAACGAGAACGTTCATCAGCTCCTGGAGGCGACCACGGGCGTTGCGCGGATTTGCCAGCGACCCATACAGCGGGTCGGTCGGTGCGATTTCGAGAATGCGGTGGCATGACGCCACTCGGCTGGAGCCGTCGACGGCGGTGAGAACGGCTGAGGAGTCCTTGGTAGTCGCGACCGTCATCGCCGCGACCGTGACTGGCGCGAAGACTCCGTTCGCGCGGATGGAGGCCTCCCACGAGTTGTGAGCCGCGAGCTCGATGTCTGCGAGTTCAAGCGCGTCGGTCATCCGCTCACGAGAACCGGCCTCGAGCAGCAGCTCGCTGGCGCCGTCAGGATTGGTCTTCAGGTCTCGCTCTGGCCAGAACTTCGCTGAGCCGTCACTTGTCGAGTCGGAAGCCGGGTAGGGCGTCGCGCCCACGACGCGGCCGTTCGTGACATGGACAACCAGAGCGAGTGCTGAGATCCTCGTCGAAACGGTAAGAAGCGTTCCCCCGAAGACCTTCACTTCCTCGGGTGCCTGAAGCTGACGCCTGACGGCCGACGGGTCAGCTACAGCCTGTGCAACTGCCATCGCTCCGTCGGCGCTGAACCAACGCTCTTCGAGCGCCTTGGCGAGAGCGCGGACCGCGGTTTGCTTAGCGACCGAGAAGGGCTCGATCGGCCGGACGAACTCGTCGGCGGTACCGTTCTCGCTCGAGATTTCGGTGCGGGTCCGCTCCTGCTTGACCCGAGTCGGGCTCTTCTTCTTGATCGTGTCGTTGCTGTTCGGCATCTGTGGCCTCCGATGCAGGTCCGCCAGGGCGGACGATTCGCAAGAGGCCGTCGAAGACGCCTCCTCCCGGCTGTCCACGCAGTACGCGGCGCGTCCGGACGGTGGTCGGTTGCGTCACTTTGGTGCTTCGGGCTTCGAGGAAGCGTCACGTTCGCAACCTCGGTCGCCCTCTCCCTGACCGAGTGCCGTAGCCGTCGGCTAGAGAGGACCTCGATGAGGTCAACCGGACCTCTGGTCGCAAAGATAGCAGCCGGTTAGGACATGGCCCGGAGATGCAGCAGCCTAAGGAGTCGGCTGTCGATCTTCGGCGCCGGAAGCTCCGAGAGTCCCTAGCGCTTCAGCCTTGGCCCGAGCGACCACCTCGTTGGGATCAATTCTCGGATTGTCGTTCCAGGCATGACCGAGGAGTCGCCCGTCTCTTGCGAGGACGCTCACGTGCCATGTCCCATTGTCCCCACGACGACCCGCGTCGATGGTGACGCCGGCGGGCAGATCCTCGTAGAAAGCGGCCTGCAGCTCTCGGTTGCGGACGAGGTGAATGAGCGGAGGAGCCTCTGAGGCGCCTTCGCCCTCGGCGGCCTGCTCTTCTTCGATCCGCTCGACCGTGTAGGGGATACCGTCCCCAATCCAATAGGTCGATCCGACTGGCGGAAGCTCGTACGGCTCCGCGGGAATCTCGTTGATCGCGATCGCCCCGGGGGCCTCGTGTGTCACAAAGTTCGCCTTCATCGGGTCGAAATCTATCGCGCGCGTGATCTCGGCGGCCCACTTTCCAGTGGCTTGGAGGTCAGGGCAGATCGCCCGCGTACGGCAACTCACCCCTACCGGTGTAGACGACGCACTGATCTACTCCCGCCATGCGGAGAGCGTGCGTTCGGTGCATCCCGTTCGTGAACTGCTTGCTGTCGCGCAGAACGACGATGCCGTCGACCGGATCGAACAGTCCGAGCAACCACCCGAGGTCGTCAGCATTGAGGCCGAGCTCCTTGGCGCGGGTTCCAACTGCCTCCTGATCGAGTGGGTCAATGCTCGCTTCAAAGATCGTGACCGCTGCCCGGGCTATCGCCGCCCAGTCAGCTTGGCACCAATAACAGCCGCACGATCGGTCGGGAGAAAGCACGACCTGGATGTCTTCGCGGTCGACCGGAGGAAGGTCCTCTACCCGGACGACCTCGAAGGAGCCGCGGGCTTCCTCGTCGCTGATCTCCCACGGCACTAGGACCGGGTCCGGCGGTATGCCTCGACCGCGCGCCGTGTAGTCAGCCACCCTCGCCAAGTCGGCTCGCCCTCGTAGTGTCCGGGCAGTCGGCCGGTGCGGATGTAGGCCCGGACCGTGTCAGGCTTTACGCTTAGCAGCTCCGCGGCGTCACGGGCCAGCATCTCCTCGTCGTCCGTGGGACGTGCAGCTTTCGCTCCCTTTCGCCCGGCCTTGGGCGTTGAGCGCTGCGGCTTACGAGGTCTCTTCTCTGCCATCGGCCGATGGTCGCCCTCCTGCCGCCCGGGATTGAGCGCGCGAAGTCCGGCGAGGAGAGCCGCCTGCATCGAGCCGTGCTCGGCGATAGCCGCTTCGAGCAGCGGCCACTCCTCGACGCCGAGACGGAAGACGACCTGGCGCTTGAAACCGGGGCTTGCCGGGACGCGTGCGTTCATGCTGCCACTCACGCTAGCTCGCATTCCTGCATTCATCCAATCGCCGTTAGGCCGCCGGAACGGCGCGCGAGCTCCTGCTCGCGGGCGAACGGCCGATTGGTCCGCTACACCCGACATATGGCCCGGGAAATAAGACCGCCCGAGGAGGTGGAGCGGCTGTCAGCACCGCCCCGGCGGACGCGAAACCTTATGGCGGCCCACCTGCAGGATCACGGGATCGAGCGCTTTCACCTTGCGCGGCACGTCTATCTCGGAGGCGAGCGCCGACCCTCGCAGCTTCTGACCTGGAATCCGACGAACGCGACATTCCGCTGCACCGACTGCCCTGGCCGCGTTTTCGTAACCGACGAGCTCACCACGGAGATGGTCCGAGGGGCACAGCTGCATGACGCTGGGCTTAAGGCTCACCTCGCCGGCTTGACGGAGGCGGTCGACCGCGACGAGATCACACGCCTCTACTTGGCCGGCACCCTGAACGAGGAGCGGCTTCGCGGCATGCGCGCCGGTGCTCATCGACGCGCCACTGCCGGTAGCCGCCCCAGCGTCGATCTGAGGCGCAAGAAGTTCCAAGCCTGGTTGCTCGAGAAGTACGCGGAGCTCGGAGTCGTCGAGCAGGTACTCGACGCAGCCGAGGACTTGCAGCAGGCGGACCGCACGCAGTGGGCAGAGCTCGTCGGGCGGCCACTCGCCCGCTCCACGATCAAGAACTACTGGTACGACATCGATCCTCCGCTGCAAACCGAGGCCAAGCGCCGCTTCGAAGCCCAGGGCAAGTAAGCGCCGAGAAGTTTGTCCTGAAGACTCTCTAGCGGCGAGCACATATCGCGGCCAACCTCGGATGGAGATGTCCGAGACCCGCCCCACGGCAAAGCTGCGCGAGCACTCCCAGGCGCGCCGCGTCCCGGCGATGAGCATCGAGGAGTACCAGGCGCTCGTGGCCGATGTCCGCGAGCGCGGCCTGCAGGTGCCGCTCGAGATCACTCGGGCCGGCGTTGTGCTCGACGGGCGCCATCGCCTGCGGGCTGCGCGCGAGCTTGGGCTCCACTCGGTACCGGTGCGGCTCGTCTCGCCGACGGACGAGCTCGTGCACATGCTCTCCGCGGCACTCCAGCGCCGGCATCTGAGCCAGTCGCAGAAGGCGGCGCTTGCACTCGAGCTTGAGGACTACCGGCAGGCGCGGGCAGACGCGCGCCGCCGACAGCGCGGGAACCTGCGCGGTGGCGCCGAGGTGGCAACGTTGCCACCTCGGGACGAACGCACACGCGAGCTAGCCGCGCGCGCCGTCGGTGTCTCGCCAAGGACGGTGCAAGACGCGATCGCCGTTCACAAGGCCGACCCGGCCCTCTTCGAGCGCGTCAAGGCAGGCGAGTTGCCCGCGCACCGCGCGCGCCGAGAGCTCGAGCGCGCACGCCGCGACGCTGCGCTGCCCCCCGCGCCCCGGCTGCCGCGCGGACGCTTCGAACTGATCTACGCCGATCCGCCCTGGCAGCTCGGAAACCCCGACTCCGACTATGCGCCCGAGGCCCACTACCCGACGCTGCGGCTGGACGAGATCAAGAGCCTGCCCGTTCCCGCCGCGAAGGACGCGCTCCTCTACCTGTGGGCAGTCAACTCGCACCTGCCGCAGGCCCTCGAGGTCATGGACGCCTGGGGTTTCGAGTACCGCTCGAACGAGGTCTGGGTCAAGCCCTCGATCGGGCTCGGCGTCTGGACGCGCAATCGCCACGAGCTCCTGCTGATCGGGCGGCGCGGAAAGGCCTCACCTCCTGAGCCGAGAGCGCGGCTCGACTCAGTCATCGAGGCCCGGCGCGGCCGGCACTCCGAGAAGCCGGCCTGCGTCTACGAGCGCCTGGAGCGCCTCTACCCGCAGCTCAGCAAGCTGGAGCTCTTCGCCCGCGGGCGTCCGCGCCCCGGCTGGACGGCCTGGGGAAACGAGGTCGAGGCGGCATGAGCGACCAACTGCTGACCGCAGCCGAGGTCGCGGAGCTGCTCGCTGTCCCTGAGTCCTGGGTGCGAGAGGCGACGCGGGCCGGCCGTCTTCCCCACGTCTGCCTCGGGCGCTACCGCCGATACGAGCTGGGCGCGATCGAGGCTTGGCTCGCCGAGCAGCGTGGCGGCCCGGCGCTCGCTCGGCGGCGACTGGACAACTCGCGCGAGTTGAGCTTGGAATGAGGCCATGAGCGCCCGCAACGGCAGCGAGAGCGGCAAATGGGGCCGTGTCTGGCGCTACGAGGGCACACGCGGCGTCGTTTGGCGGATCCGCTACCGAGATGCCGCCGGGCGCCGTGTACTCGAGACGCTCGGCCGTGAGCCCGAATGGGACCGGAAGCGTGCCGAGGTCGAGCTGCGCAGGCGTCTGGTCGACGTCGAGCGCGACGGCTACCGAAAGCCGGAGAAGATCACCTTCGCCACCTTCGCCGAGCGCTGGCTCACCGAGTACCTGCCGGGCCGGAACCTGAAGCCAACGACGGTCAAGAACTACACGATCTCCGTGCGCCGGCACCTCGTCCCCTTCTTCGGCAGCTACGAGCTGAGCGACCTCGAGCAGCACCCGGAGCTATTCGACCGCTACGTCGCCGTCAAGCTGAAGTCCGGCCTCTCGCCGAAGTCGATCGGGAACACGCTCACCGACATGCGGCTCGTCTTGAAGCAGGCGGTGCGCCAGCGGCTGATCCGCGCGAACCCGGTCGACGACGTCGAGCGCCCGCGCTGCGAGCCACCGGAGATGCAGGTCCTGAGCGAGGCCGAGATCGCGCGGCTCTGGAGCGCCTACGGCGAGCTGGAGCAAGAGGCGAGCGCCGAGGAGCGGCCCTGGTGGCAGCTCGCGCGGGCGATCACCTTTGTCGGACTCGGGACGGCGATGCGACGCGGCGAGCTGCTCGGCCTCCGGTGGAGCGACGTGCGCATGCTCGACGGTGTTGTGCAGGTGCGCGAGGCCTTCGTCGACGGCCACTTCACGACTCCGAAGAGCCGCTCCTCGCGTCGGCTAATTGAGCTTGGGCCGCGGACGCGCGAGCTACTGGCGCAGCGCTGGCAGGAGACGGCCTTCCGGGACGAGCGCGACCTCGTCTTCTGCCACCCGACGAAGGGGACGCCGCTCGATGCGAGCAAGCTCGCCCGCGTCTACCTCCGCCCCGCCCTGCGCCACGCCGGGATCACGAAGCCCTTCCGGCCGTTCCACGACCTCCGACACACCGCCCTCACGCACGAGGCTGCGGCCGGGAACCCGATGGCCTATGTCCAGCTAAAGGCTGGCCATTCGCAAAGCGCCATCACGGAGCGCTACATCCACGCAGCGCAGGTGCTTTTCCCTGGTGCAGCGCAGCGGGGTGAGGATCGAATGTTTGGCTCGGCCGGACCGACCCGCCTACCGGGCGCGTCGGCAGGTCCCCGGTAAGCTCGCTCTCGTCGTCTGATGACCCGCCTTGCTGCACTTGTTGCGGTCGTCGCCCTGGGCACAGGTTGTGCCGACTTGTCAAGCGACCGCGGAGAGGCCAACTCGTCGCCGCAATTCTCACCTGACGGTAAGACGATCGCCTACCTGCACGGTGATGGCGACCGCATGTCAGTCATGCTCATGGACTCGGACGGCCAACACCAGCGAGAGTTGTCAGGCGCACATTCCGAGGACGCAAGCTTCGCGTGGGCTCCCGATGGACGTCTGGCGTACACCGACTACCGCGACAAGCACGGCGAAACTTGCTGGACGACAACGCGCATCCTCTGCTTCTCAAATCCGGAGATCTACGTGCGAAGTGCCGACGGGCAGCGGAGCCGGCGAGTCACGTGGAGCAGAGCTCTGGACACGGAACCGGTATGGATCGAGAGTGGGAAACGAATCGTCTTCGGGAGCACACGCAACTGCAATCCTCGACTCGACCCGTCGTCCCCAACCTACGAAGACGATCGTTTGCTCCTTTGCGCGACCCCTGACCGACGCTTTGTCGTCGACACAACGGGCCGCGGCCCCGAGGTCGCGTACCACGGCGTGGTGTTGCGCGACCGATCTGCCCGCGGCCATACCGGTTCGCGCGTGTTTGCCTCTGACAAAGACCACAACGGGCGGACCTGCGTCGACGATTCCTTAGAGGGGCGTCAGTGTTATTGGCACGGCGAGCTTTATCTGCGACGGCCGGGAAGGCCACCTCTACGGCTGACGACGACCACGGCCGACGAGAGCGACCCCTCGCTTTCCCCCGACGGCAAGACGATCGTCTTCACACTGGACAGACAAGTGGCGACGATGCGGATCGACGGATCAGGACTGCGGATCCTGACCTCATGACGGGTGCACCCTCGAGTAGTGAGTTAACGCGGCGCGCCGAAGCCGGGCAAAAGTTGGGCAAAAGTTCGCTCCGGACTGCCCGCGTCCTAGATGACGAAAGAGCCCGTTTGCTGGCTCTTTGGAAGCTCCCCGGGTTGGACTCGAACCAACAACCCTCCGGTTAACAGTCGCTTGTTGCTGAGTCAGGCAACAACATCTCCGCTCGGTTGAGCGACACGGGATCAGCTCAAGTCTGCTCAGATCACCCCAGGTGGGCAAAAGTTCGGGCAAAAGTCCGGGGGCTACTGCGCGGCTGCCGGGCCGAACCGCTCAAGCAATCGGCCATGCGCATCGTAGGCCCTGAAGGCGCGGAGGGGTGGTTCAGGAATTCCTACTTTCGGCGCGCCGTCCTCGGGCGGGCGAGTTCGGACGAGGAAGAACTTGAGATCGAGTCCGAGCGCGGCGGGAGCATCGTAGACGAACGCTTGCAGACGGCGACCATGGGTTAGCTCGACCTCGATACGGCTCACATTCGCGGCGGCGACGCCCTCGAACCAGAGGTCGTCGTTCGGTCGTCCTTGATACGTGCCTCCGACGACCAGGTGTTCGGGTCCACCCTTTTCACGAGAAGCGCCGACGACGGGCATCCCACAGCTTGTCCCGCCCTCCTTCTCGGGGAACACGAGCGAGGTGCAGAGGCCGCGCGTGCTCCTCCAGGCGACAAACGCCCAGTCCTCGCCGCGCGTAATCACGGCTCGGTCGCCGATCAGGCGAGGAATGCTCGGATCGTTCGCCTTCATATCGAAGTACTCGAAAAAGCGGCCCGTAGTGGCCGGCTTGTCTGGCGAATGGTCAGTGAACCAGTGCCCTGCGTAGCTCGCAGCAGCAAGCGCCCCGGTGCCGATGAGTGCCGCCCCAGCCGCTCCCGCCGCCCAAACGGGAACGCCCTTCACCTTCCTCGTGAGCTGCCCAGATACAGACCGCTGCTGCAATCTCAGTCTGTCCACGAGCTCGGCGTGGAGCCGTTCGACTTCCTCGCGGAGGAACTGAGCGACGCGGTCAAACGACTGCTGCTCTTCCTGCGTCAATTGTTGGCCCTCGGCCGCGCGTCTCAGGATCCCGCGATCGCCCATCTCGTCGAGGACATGTCGAAAAGCGCGCTCCATGAAGACATCCTCGTCCTCGTTCGGATCGACGAGAAACGGCTCCGGGTTCAGGCTTTTGACGAAGAGCCGAAGGCGCTCCTCGGCGAGGCCCGGGAGCATCAACTCCTGCTGTTTGAACCTCCGCTTCACGGCGCCGTAGCGCGCTTGCACGTTCTCGATCTCGATGCCGTAGTGCGCCAGGTCGTCCCGCAGCTTCTGAGCGGGCTGCGGCCCCCGCCCGAACTGGGCCCCCCACTCAGCCACGTGCAGACGACCCCGCAGGATCTGTACGAGCTCCTGCGTCCGGCCAGGGTTGGCCGTCGAGTAGTAAGGCATCGGCGAGAAACCAATCTCGTCGTCGCCGGCGGCAACCAGATCGAAGCCGCTCAGGGTTTCCATGATCCACTCGCGCCGTCCGAGTGGATCTCGCGGTTCCGGCGGATCGGCGGCCACGTCGACGTTGGGCGCGTCAGCCGCCAGACGGTTCCGGATCGAGACCAGCTCGGCCACCAGCTCGCGGTCGCTTTGCGCGAAGGAAGTCAATGCCTCCTCAGAATCCTCGCGTAGCTTCTTGAGGATCCGTCGTACGCGCCGTTCGCTTTCGAGCGCGTCGATGTACGTCTCCAGCTGCAAAACGAACCGCCGGTCTCCCTGCCCTATGAGGAGGGCGTAACGGTCGGTGATTCTGCCGATCGTTGCGTCTGACACGACAGAAAGAGTACGCACGGCGGCCTGATAGTTCGGCTGGACGAGGGAGCGAGGCCCCCGTTGGGTCCCGCTGCGACAATGACGGCGATGAGTCGCTGCACACAAAGATCATGCCGTCGCTCGGTTCAGCACTGGCATAAGAACTGGTGTCACCGGGGTCGTACAGCGTCCGGGGCGACTCTCTGGTTATGTCACTGAGGGTCGCACCTCGAGCGGCGACTCTCTGGTTGTTTCACCTGGGGTGGTTCTGGTGCTCAGCAGGACAACAGCTCCTATTCGGAGTGCAGGCGCCGCCCATACCTCCGGCGCAAGTACTCCTTCCCAGACAACTTTTGTCCACACCGAACGAAGGGTCGAATCGTCACAAGACGAACAATGTCGCGAGATGGGAGCTGGCACTCTTGAAGTTCGAGGTCGGCTGCCGGCTGCGATCGCCGGACTTACCGTCTTCATCATTCTCGGGCGATGGTTCGACCCTGACTTCTTCCACACCGTCACCTTTGGTGTCGGTATCGCAACTTTCGTCTCGGCCACGTTCCTGGAACCCTTCTTCACGCGGCCGCAAGACGCACTTCTCAACGGCGCCGGAGGAGTTGTCGCCTACTTAGCGATTCCGAAGTCGCCGGAACATTCGCTGTGGGTGGCGTACGTGTCATTCCTGGTTGTAGTTCTCTGCGGCGCCCTGGCAGCCACGGTGATCCGCGACGACTCGAATCTGCTCAAGTGGCTAGGTAAACGCTTCGCCTCGAGATTCGGCCGCGCCGTGGTCATAGGGCCGACTGCGTTAGTGCTCGACGCCCTCACTCGGGCATCGCGCGGTGAGCACCGGCTGACTCTACTCGTAGGGGCGATTGCCGTTCTCACGGCTTCGGTGGCCGTTAACTGGAGCCGACTGCTACGTCATGTGATGAAGCCTGGCCTTGAGACCGCCGTCGCCCTCGCTGCCGTCGGCCCGAGAATGCTGCTCGCATCGGCAACGCAAGGAGCGCTCGAGCCCGGGGTACCCGTCGAAGTCGCTGCTGGCGAGGACCGTGTTCGCGGAACAATCGTCGCGCGGTTGCCCCACCAACAAGGCGCGCGCTACCAGATCGCACTGGACGAGGATTGGAGCAACCTGTGTCCTTCGTTCCCCACCGAACTTGAGATCGCAGTGCGCGATGAACCTTCGCCAATCATCGGATCTGTAGGTGAAGGATCGACCGATGTGACGATCGAGTTCGGGCCGCTCCGACCACTTCGCATAGGAGCACCCGTCGCCCTCGATTCCGATAACGGAACACTGCTCTACCAAGTTGCATCGCTTCGCCTCCAAGTGGAGGCATGGGCGGGTGCAAGTTCAGTTGTCCCGCACGCAACGGCACGCCAAATTGGACTTCCGCGAGATGGCTACGTCATGGCCGCCGATTACCTGCCCGCCCCCCATGAACCCGTTCGCGAACTGAACCGGTTGGCTGCCGACCTGCCGGCAGACTTCTTCCGCATTGGGCGGGTTAAGGGAACTTCGATTCCGATCGGGATCCGGCGCGATTATCTGCTCCGCGGCCACTTGGCGATCCTCGGCATGTCGGGCATGGGAAAGACCGCTGTAGCGGAGCGGGTCGCGGCGGAGCTTGGCCAGTCCGAGCTAGTCGTCGCCCTTGATCTGACTGGTGAGTATTCACGGAGGCTCGGCTTCCCCGAGTGGCAGGCCAACCTCGATACGACGGGCCGCTCCGTCTTGGAACCCGTGGGCGACCCTCCTTCGCAGGCGGCTACTTTCGTCAACCAACTCATGCAGCACGCCGGAGGCGAATACAACGCCGGTCAGACTCCGCCAGGACGGAATGTTCTTCTCGAGGAAGCGCACTCATTCATCCCCGAATGGAACTTCGCCACTCCAGGCCAGCGAGATAGCGTGAACAACACGACGCGCCTGATCATGCAATCTCGGAAATACGGAATCCGATTCCTCATCGTGTCTCAACGAACGGCGGTGGTGTCGAAGTCGGCGCTGAGCCAGTGCGATAACTACGTCGTCTTCCGGACGATTGATCACACGGGACTTGAGTACATCGAAGCACTAGCTGGAACTGCGTTCCGCGAGACGCTCTCAAACCTGCGGAGGTATGAGGCGCTCTGCATGGGACCGGCATTCAACTCAGACCAGCCCGTGATCATCGAGCTGGATCCGCCGAACCCGGTGGCTGCAGCAGCAGCACCCGCGGCTCCTCCAAGCGAGGCTCAAGAGGCCGCCTAGCTGTGCGGTCGATGCGGCCTAGAAACAGCAACGCGCCGCTGGCGGCCAGGGCCTTGACCACGTCGCCGAGCGACCCGCACCTGCCATCGGCTACCGACAACTTCTACGAACTGAAGCTGCCCACTGAACCCTGCAAACTCCCGTTATGAGACGTATGTTGAGAGATTAGGTGACGCGAGATCGGGTGGCTCAAGCCATCTTAGGTCGGCTGAGATAAGGGGAGATCGGCTCAGGCGGGCAAAAGTTCTGGCAAAACTTCTGCTAGACGGAGAACCAATCGCCGCCACCGGGCCAGACTCCGCAGCTTACGACTAGATACGTGGGGCCTCTGACGATTTGTGGGCTGCGAGAAGTCGGTCCGCCCGCCCTCTGGCACCACTGCCGAGGAGAACCCCGAGCACGCCTCGGTTGCAGGCGACAACACGATAAGCGCACTCGGCTCCGCTTGGAAAGCGCGAGGCCAACGCAGCAGCGAGCCTCCGGGCAAAAGTCGCAGCAGCGGCGCGAACGCGGCTCCGGCGGAGAACACGGTTCCGCTTGGATCACGGAAATGCCAGGAGGCGAAACGCCGGTCGGGTTCGACGTTCGCGAGAAGCAACGCCGACTCAGGCGACTTGATGGCCAGCGGCACGATCAACCGGTCGCGGTCCCAGGCGAGGATTTTCGCCACGCACCAGCGGCAGAAGCCGCAAGCTGCGTCGTAGAAAAGGACGCCTCTCCCCGAGGCTGCTTCCGTGCCTCGGCCGGCGTTGCGCGTGGTGAGGAGGCTGGCTGAGAGCGCGACGCCCATCGCCGCTCCGATGGTCACTCTCCGCCGGATGGCGTTCACACGCCCAGATTAGTCGAGAGGGCTCGTAGGATCACGCGCGTCTACGGAATGCGTTCGCCGCCCCGACTGGGCGCAGGAATCGGTCTTGTAACGGATCCTCTCGCTAGCTGCCGTACGGCGTATTCGGCTGCGTTACTTGGTTGACGACGGCAAGCTGCTGCCGGCGCTTCTCCATCGTGAACGACACTGTCTGCAGTTGCACATTGGCGACGGGCGAAGTGATCTCCTGGAGCAAATAGCTCTGCCCGATCTGGAGCCCTTCGGGGCAGCTTGCTCGACCCGTCGAATCGGTGCTGAACCGAGGGCCGACCGGCTGGTTCTGCGAGTCGAGGACTTGGAAGACGAAGCCTCCCCGCTCGAAGCGACGAGAAGGATCACTCGGGTCGACGACCCGCTTGCGGACGACCAGCCGCCCTTGCTTCGGCCTACCGGGCTTCCCCTCCTTGACGAAGACTGCGGCGTCGAGGCCTTCCTCTTTGAATGGGGGCACGAAGAAGAACCCCGCCTTCTCGATGGTCGTTAGAGCCGGCTGCCGCATCGCGTCGAGGAGGGCATCTGCGCCGGCTCCGCCGGCCGGAAAGTGCGCATTCATCGCCCAGTCGTTGAAGACGACGTCGAATTGATCGAGCGAGGCCTGGAAGGAGCAGAAGTTGAGTCCAACGCGCGGCTGGCCATCGGCGGAGTTCTCGATGAATGGGAGGCCGCGACGGAAGATCTGCGTGTCGTCATGCTTGCCACGCGGACCGACCTTCCGCACATGGGAGAAGGCTTGGAGATTGGGAACCGGTTCGGCAGGCTCTTTCTTCGGGTCGATGCTCTGCCCTACGAGGTCGAGGCGGTCGCCTTCCTTAGTCCGGCCGATGACAGCGTCGCGGGTGGCGTCGTCCTGGAGCAGTGCAAACGCATCAGGGTGCTGCTGAATCTTGAGGAAGACCATGTAACTCCCGCCTTCTGCCCAGCCGGGCTCCTCCAGGTTGCGCTCGTCACGGTCAACAAAGACGTGATCGGAGCGGTCCTCCCGGCGGATGTTCCGAAGGCCGTCTGCATAGCCGAACGGCTCGGTGTCGTCGACCCGCTGGTAGCCGCGGTCGAAGGTCACGGAGACGACATCCGGCTGCATCCGCGCGATCGCGGAAATGAACGCGTTCACGCGAGCCTCGAAGACCGAGGCGACGTAGAAGAAGACGTCGCCCTCGACGAGCGGCGTGTTCGCCAGGGGCGCGGCCGCGTTCGGCATCGTTTGCGCTGCGTCCGGCGCGAAGGCGGCGGGTGGCTCGAGCGGCGGGTCAAAGCGGGGTGCGCCATCCCTGAGGAAGAAGCTCGAGGCGAAAACCGACGGCAACAGCTGCCACCTTGTCACCCTTATCCTGGCCCTCGTTTCGCAGGGAGCCGTTCCGACCAGCTCGTCGACATGCAGGCCCACCTGGCCGAGCCAGGCTTCTGCTCGCCCTCGATCGATCGCGGGGTCTAACCTCACCGCGATGAAGTACCCGCACATCTGCGGGTTCTTGTAGAGCACTTCTTTGTCTTGGCCTCGCGGAAGTATTCCCTTCGCCTGCGCCATCGTTGCTGCCTCCTTCCGACTGGCGCCCCGGACCGATCCCGAAGCGCCCACCGAATTGCATCGCTAGTCCTCGATTGAGGCCCCGCCCGCGTTGTCGCGTACGTTCTCGGCTGCGCGCTTCGCATTCGACTTACTCGCGAAGCTCTCGCCGCTTGTCGCCACCTTCTCGCCGTTTGCGGCGACGAGCCGCCAGCGATAGTTCCCGCCGGCATCCTGGACGATCTCGAACTTGGCCATGTGCTACTTCCTTTCTCGATCGATGGGCAAGCTCGAAGACTAGGACCTGCGTCGGACGACATGAATCGGCGTAGCCCTCGCTTTCGAACTACAGCGGTGAACGTATCCACAGCTACGGCGTCATCCACAGGCACGAACTCCTCGGAAAGAGCGCCGAATGCGTTGATTTCCCACAAGGTCCTCCCCACTTCGAGCATGAGCGGGACTCTCTTTTCGGGGTTCAAGCCCATGTGTTTGCGTGTACTCCACAGGTCCGACCGTCGCGCGAGTGGACACCGCCGGTGAAAGAGAAAAGGATCAGATCGCGTGGCGACTCCCGAGCACTCGACGCACGGCCAGCGACTTCAGCGAGCGGCGCTTGCCGAGGGGGCAAGGCTTGGACGCAACCTGAGAAAGACGGAGCAGCGGATCGCGGCTCTTCGCACCGAACTCGGGCAGGCAGAGGTAGCAAGAGCCGAACTCCGAGATCGAATTGACCTCCTCTCGCGACTGACCGGCCAGGAGATCCCAACCGAGCAACACCTGGAATTGCTTCCGCGCTCAACGCCGGATGGCCGCGATGAAAAACAGTCATCAGGTAGCACGCTTCGGGGTGCCGCGATCCGGGCGGTTGCCGTTCGACTCCTCGCTAGCCGGAAGGATCCGCTTGCCCCCATCCACCACGCGAAGTGGTTTTCCCTTGTGAGGCAGGCGGGCTACGAAATCGGCGGCCGTGATCCGCGCGCGACCTTTCTTACACAGATCTCCCGCTCGCCCGTTGTTACCCGAGGATCAAAACCAGGCGTCTACCAGCTCGACCTCGAGTCCCCTCAACGCCTTGAGCTGCGGCTGAACCAACTTCGCGAAGAACTCGCAGCCCTGCACCAAGGGCAGCAGACGATCGAGGCAATTAGCTCGACACGCGAGCGACGAGACAACGTCGGCGCGGAGCTAGCTCGAGTAGAACGGCTCCTCTTGGAATCCGTGGAATCGATGGGCTTGGAGGAGGGTCCGGCGAACTACGAGGAGCCGGGGAAGGCAGCACGGCAAGGCTAAGCCTCCGCTTTCGCGGACTGTTCTGAACACGGAGCAAATTTAGAACCGGCGAGACCTCAGGGTTTCTTCACCGGCGGTCTCACATCGATGGCCCAGGCAAGGCCGTGCGGATTCGAACAGCGGTACGAGTCCGTTCAGCGGCGGTCGCTCGCGACCGAGACGAAGCCGCGTGCAGCGGGAACTGAGGACCTTCGGGTCTTAGACTCAAGGCTTGATGAGCGGCGATGTACCGAGCTGGGTCTACCGAAGACAGATCGATGCTCTCGAACATCGGCCCTTCCCCCACACCGCACCCGTCGTGGATGAGCCTCCGGAGCGACGAGCCGACCGCTCGGTTCGCCGTGGCCTCCGGCGATGAACGCATCGAGGTCGCCGCCGACTCCTTCGAAGTCGTCGGCGGAGGGACGCTCATCCTGCAGGATCGATCCTGACGAGAGCCTCGTCGCTGTCTTCGCTCCTGGAGAGTGGCAGTGGGTCAACCGGATCGCTCCTGCAACGCCCGAGCAGGATCCTCCAAGCGCCCAGCGAGGGCCGGCGCCGCGAGCATCCGAGCAGCCGGAGACGATGCCGCAATGACGGCGGCTCCCCGATCAAACACAGCCGAGCCGTGAGGAGGCGAACGGCGACCTCCTGGGTGCGATCTCGTCGCAGACCGTTGCGAATTCTTGCCAGCCCTCGCCATTTCGCCCAACCCGGCGGAATCGGACCCTGTCGTTTCGCCACCAGCTTCCATCCTTCTCCGCGCCGATTTGACCCAAACTTGACCACGAACGTGGGTAGTCGAGGAAGACTCCGAGCACGGCCGAGCCTGAAGACATCGACGAACTCGCTGGTCTCGTTGCTGGCGACTTCCAACGCTTCCGCGACCGCTACTGAGAGCGACGTTTCAAACCGCCACGGCCCTGAGCCGCTCCGTCCAGTCTTCGCCGCGGTCGAGCAGCTCGTCGGTCGCGGAGACGCGGTAGCCGCTGACGTGTTCGACGAATCGGGCCGCACCTCTGAAGGTCTCAACCGGCAACCGCGTCGCCCGCCAGACACGAAACTCGTCGTCGAACAGGACAACCAGCGCCGCATCGAAGTCCCACGAGCGAAAGACTGAAAGCTGGCGCTCGCCGCGCGCCCCTGGGTCAGTAACGACGCGGGCCTTAACCTGTAGGCGCTCGCCGTCGGGCGTGAGGACGTCCCAACTCCTCTGCGAGTTCGGAGCGAGCTCGCCGTTCACTGCACGCTGGACGAGCAGCTCGGCGTAGTCGCCGGCAGGCGCGTTCCCGGTGCGGATCACATTGCGTCGGCGAAGCTCAGCGAGGATCGCGCGGGAAAGCGAGAGCAGCTCGCCGACGGTCAACTCGCCCAGACTCATCACGCCTCCTGCCAAGACTCTTCAGCTAGCCAGACCCGGCGGCGTCGTGGAGTCCTTGAGTACGAGCTGCCCCGCCTCGTCGAGCCTCGCCTCGACGAATGCGATTCTGCGGACAGACTTCGCAAGGCTCGCCTGCGGAGCCGCGGCTCCTGCAAGCCGTCGCGCGGCGTCGTAGAGGCAGACCTGGTACGTCGAGTTCGCCTCTAGCTTCGGCTTGTAGAGCAGTACGAACACGTCGACGCGGCCGTCGCCGCCGAAGCGGGCCTCGGGATAGTGCTTCTCGAGCCGCTCCCGTTGGCGCGGCGTCGAGAGCAGGGCCGCCAGCGTGAGCCCTTGTAGGAGCGCGAAGAATGGGTCCTTATCGTTGCCCACCTCCGTGCTGACCTTCGCCTCACAGACGATCGGAGTCCCATCGACGTTGACGAGCAGCAGGTCGGCCTTCATCGCGCCCGTAGACGGTGAGCCGTCCTCGAACCGCGCGCCGCCGGTCATTCGCGAGGCCACAACCTCGCGGGCGACATAGCGGAAACTGAGATCAGCATTCCCCGCGACGATCCACTTTCGAGCCTCCGGAAGGTCGGCCAGCTTCGTCACGAGCTGAACGGTGTTGCGGATCTCGGTGATCCTCGACGCCGGCTCCAATTCGGTTTGTTTTCCGGTGAGCGCCTCGCAGACGTTGGAATACGTTGAGAAGCGCTTCACGCTGCGCTTGAACCATTCGTCGAGGATCTCCGGATGCTCCATCAGCCACTTGGCCATCTCGAGCCGCTCGTGGTGAGACATCACCTTCAGCAGCCGGTAGAGATGGACGAGAACCGTTAGCGGGATCTTCGGCCTTTCAGGTCTGGTCGGGGTGTGAATTGGCGGCTTGCTCGCGCTCATACGTCCCACCACTCTCCATCAGCGCGAACCTCGACGCCAGTGAATAGCTCGGGGAACATCTGCGGCTGGGACGTGTGTATCGGCACGATGCGCTCGGGCGCGATTGCTGCAGCGAGACGTTGTAGATCGGCAACGGTCGCGTGCCCCGAGCAGTGAGCGATCGTGAGTGGAATCTCGTGCGCCTGGAGGAAGTCGAGGAGCTGCTCGCTGTCGTCGAGGTAACCCGGCCAGAGAGACCACAGAGCCGTGGCGTCGGCGAGCGCATGCGCGGAGTCCAGCTCACGCGCCATCGACAACCGGAAGGTCAGCGCGAGCTCGGAAGCTCGAGCAGCCAGGTCTTCCGGGTACAGCCTCGCCGACTTCAGCTCGCCTACGCGGTCGAATTCCCGCGCGTTCTTCACGCGGACCCGCTGCGAGAGCGGCACGAAGACGCGCACGTTCTCCCATGACGGTCCCGGGATCGTGTGGCGGCCGGTGGCGGCGACGATCGCCGCCGCGTACAGGTCGAGCACGAAGATCCTGCCCGCGCGCCTCGCCCCCCGATATAGCGTCACAAGCCGATCGATGTTCTGCGGGGAATACAGCATCAGCGCGAGGCCTTTTGTGTCACCGAAGACGCGAGCCGCCTCTTGTTCGACCGCCTCTTCGGACGGCAACGAGCTCGTTGTGGCGGGCGCCTGCCGGACGTGCGTTCCCTCGAGGAGGAGCACGTTTACGTCTTTTGGCGGTTGGGTGATCAGCTGGTCAAAGAGCGTCCGCTTGCGTCCGTGCCCGCGGAGGTCGCCGCTGTAGAAGAGCCGCCTACCGCCAGCCTCGATCAGGCACGCATACGCGTCGAAGGCGCTGTGATCGACAAGGTGCGGAGTCACGCAGAACGGGCCGATTCGGACCGGCTCTCGGTCACGTAGGAACTCACGCGCGTGGATGTCAGCACCGCCAGGTGTGAAGAACGCCGCCTCGCGCAGGATCCGCGTGGTCGCTTCGCCGGCGTAGACCGGAACGTTCGCGTCGATCTGCGGAACGAGTCCATAGTGGTCTGGGTGCCCGTGTGAGATCAGGACGCCGACGAGCGAAGCGTCGTCGCCGGTTGAGAGCCCGGCGATCTCCGGGAGTGGCGACATTGACCCGGCAGCGCTCGCGTCGAGAGGCAACCCGAGATCCAGGATGAGGCGCTTGCCGCTGCTCGCCAGCTCGATGCAGCTTCCGCCAATCTCAGAGGCGCCGCGATGAATCCGTGCTCGCACACCGATCGAGTATGAGAGATCTGTCCTCGTCTGAGGCAAGCCCCACTCGTAAGGAAAGGGCTGAGGCTCGCCCGACCTCTGAGATTGCCGGCCAATCCTTCGGAGTTACTGGCTGGCCAACTCCACAAACCGGCACAAGGCGTTCACAAGCCGCATGTCCTCGATCGAGCGGCAGCGGATTTCCAGCAGCTTCGGCGACGCGACCAGCACCGCGAGCGCCTGCGCGCGTGAGATCGCGACGTTCAGCCGGTTTCGCGAGAAGAGGAAGCCGATCGAGCGCACGAGGTCATCTCCGCTCGACGTCGCCATCGAGAAGACGACGATCGGCGCCTCCTGCCCCTGAAACTTGTCCACCGTGCCGACCCGCACCGCCTCCGGCAGCACCGCGCGCAGGCAACGCACCTGCGCGTTGTAGGGCGCGACGACGAGCACGTCTTCGGGGCGGAAGCGCGCGATCTCCCGCACGATCACCTCCGCCTCTTCCGGCGACGCCTGCCTGTTCCCGCTGTGCTCAACGGGGATGAAACGCAAGCCCGCCTCGCCCTTGACGTTGTGGCTCGAGCACTCCGGCACGGGATGCAGCCGCCCTTCGTAGGACATCTCCGAGACGAACTTGCAGATCGCCGGATGCATCCGCCAGGTGCGGCCGAGGAAGAGGCCGCGATCGGGCGGCACCGTGTCCTCGCCGGC
Organism: uncultured Gaiellales bacterium; assembly: GCA_964591295.1. GTDB lineage: Bacteria > Actinomycetota > Thermoleophilia > Gaiellales > Gaiellaceae > VAXT01. The sequence goes on from CAZQAG010000004.1 coordinate 61,270, forward strand.
GAGCAGATGCTCGAGCACGGACGCGCCAGCGCCCTCGGGGTGGATTCCTTGTGAGACCTGCGCGAGCTGCTGCTGGTCGCCAAGTAGGACGACGTTCCGCGCGCACGTCCCGGCCGCGAGCGCGTCGGCAAGTGACAGCTGTCCTGCCTCGTCGACGAACAGCGTGTCGATATCTGCGCTCTCCATAGCCTCGCGCGCGAACAACCACGAGGTGCCGGCAAGCAGCAGGACGTCGTCCGCGGGATGGTCGAAGTGGGCTTGATTGGTGGACGTCGTGATGAACGGCCCGTCGTAGCTGTCGCCCTTCTTCAGCCCGCGGAAAGTCACGTCCTCCTCCCGCGCGGCCTTCTCGACCTCGTGCAGGAGGTTGTGGATGGCTTTGTGGCTTTGCGCCATCACACCGACGCGCCGGCCTCGCGCGATCAGGCGCACGATCAGCCGCGCGCCGGTGTACGTCTTGCCGGACCCGGGCGGCCCCTGAACGACGAGGCAGCTGCGCGCGAGCGACTCGACGATGACCTTCGCCGCGGCGAGATCGTCCTGCGGCAGCGGTGTCACGTCCGCGCTCGGTAGATCGCGGCGGAGGATCGACTCGAGCGCGGGGTAGCGGCCCTCGCCGTTCAGGATCGAGTGGCCGAACCTGCGCAGCGCGCCCTGCTGTACGTCTGTGTTCCACGCACCGCCTGGGATCAGCGAGCGCGGCATCGGCACACCTTCGAGACTCGGGCCGCGCTTGAGCCGCAGGTTTCCGTGCTCGTCGTCAATCGACTCGATCTGCCCGGCGGAGTCGAGCGTCTCGGGATCGAACACCTCGTCGCCCGGCGACAGTTTGTGCTGCTGCGCCGGGAACGTGAACGGATACGCGAGTGACTTCGCGGCGCGCACCGGATCGCCGTCGGCCTCGATCCCGCCGATCGCCTCGTTATCGAACTCCGTCAGCTCGGCCGGCGTGCGTCCCTTGCGGTCGTAGAACGCCCACCACAGTGGCTTCGCCTCGCGGCGGTGGTAGTCGAGTAGTTGTCCCGCCAGCCAGGCGATGCGGTCATCGCGTGAGAGCAGCTGTGCCTGCAGGTCGGCGGTCTCCGCAGCCTGCTCGGGCGTCTCTCGAACTTGCGGCGGCTCCGGCCAGGCGATGTCGTCGGGCCGCAACCCAAGCAGCCAGCCGCGCAGCTCGCGCGTCGCCTTGCAGTCTTCTGCGTTGTACTCCTCGATCTCGCGCAACGGCGCGTCGTCACGCGTTTCGAGCCAGTTTTCGTAGGCGACGATCGAGTCGCCGCCGGCGCGCAGCTCGGCCTCGCGCGTCATGAAGAACGTCTCGACGTTCTTGAGGGAGTACTTCGGATGCGAATGGCGGAGCGCCTGCCGGACGACCTTGAACAGGTCGACGAAGACGCCACTGCGCAAGAGGTCGTCGATCTCGTCTTCGCGCGTGCCGCACGCCCCCATCAATCGCTTGAGTGCGGAGGTCTCGTAGCTCGCGTAGTGGTAGACGTGCAGGTTCGGGTCGAGGGCGAGGCGAGCACGGACGAAGTCGACGAAGTCCTCGAGCGCCTGCTTCTCCTGCGCGCGGTCGTGCGCCCAGAACGCTCGATAGTCGTTCGCGTCGCTGACGCCCCAGAGGTACTCGAGCCCGCCGCGCGACTCCCAGAACGGGTCGCCCTCGATGTCGAAGAAGAGGTCGCCCGCGGACGGCGGCGGCATCAGCGCGAAACCGCGCGCCGGCTCGGGCGCGAGGAGGTGAAAGTCGTGCGCGTTGGTGCGGCGGTGCTGGAGTTGCAACGCGGCCTGATCGCGCAGCGTCTCGAACGTCGCGACGTTCATCTTCGGCGGCCGCTCATCGTCGTGCGCCTCCGCGAGCTCCTCAAGCGTCGCGATGCCGACGGCAGCGAGCTTGCCGATCTGGTCGCGGCGGATGTTCGCGACGCGCACCGGATGGTCGTCCTTCTCCCACTGCTGCTCGCAGAGCTCCTTGAAGTCGCAGAGCGGGCAGTGCGCTACGGGCAGTGGGTAGATGTCGAGGCCACGCGCGATCGCGTCGATGAAGCGCGCGCGGACGCGGCGGTAGTAGGCAGCAAACTCAGAAGGCCGGAACCACTCGCGGACGCCGGAGCCGAGCACGACGTGCATCCGCTCCGGCTCGCGTCCTTGGATACGCGCGACCTGTTCGGAGTAGAAGCAGAGTTGGAGGATGTAGTACGGCTTCGCGTGCCGTGCGAGCTTTGTGTCGGCGACCTCGTAGGAGTGGGCGCCGAGGCCGGACGCGGTGTCGACGCGCTCGAGAAAGTCCGCGTGGCCGGTCCAGCCAGAGGGGTCGACGAAGACGCCCTGGTAAATGACCTCGGCGCCGTTGCGCATCGCCTGCTCCGTATGCGCCGCAGCGGCCTCCCGGTCCCAGTTGCCGTCGCCGAGTTCGATCCGGACGACCTGCGTGCCGGCGCGCTCGAGCTCTGCGAGATACGCGCGCTCGTGCTCGTCGCCCTTGCGTTGGATCAAGTCGGCCTGCGGATTGTCCTGGTGCTGCGGTCGCTCTCGCTCGCCGCGGGCGACCTGGAGCTCGAGGGCAACCAGGTGCTCGCACTCCAAGAAGTTGTTCAGATCCGAGGGAGAGAACGTCGTCCCGCTGGCGGTCGCACGCATGGTGCTAGGAAGTCGTCAAGCGGCCGCCGCTGCCTTGCGGCGGTCGGCACGGTTCATCATGCGAAGCCGCCGGACCTCTGCGGCGAGCTCTCGCACGTTTTCGAGGATTGTCTCGGGCTCTTCCGAGACGTCTAGCGTCCGGACGAACAGTTGTTTCCCGGCCTGAACGACATCGTGCGTCACAGGCGTCTCGACACCCGCGCCGTACACGAGCAGGCCGCGCGGAAGATCGAGCGCGACTGTGTACGCAAGTAGCTGGTAGAGGTCCGCATGCTCGATTCCCTCCACGTTGGTTCGCTTGTATTTCACGTCACCGACGAAATCGCACGTCGCGGCGTCCCACCACGAGAGATCTGGCTGCAGGCGAACGCGCTCTCGACGATCGAGCCGCACATGACGATGCCCAGCACCCTGAGGGAACTCGGCCGCAGTAAGCCGGAGAGCCTCGCGAAGAGCAATGACCACGAAATCCTCGAAGACCTTGTTCATGTCGATCAGGAACGCGGTGGCACGCACCTCTCCGCCTTCGAGCTCGTAAGAAGTGCCTTCGAGGATCAGCTTCGCTAGGGCAACGGCGTCTCTGTAATGCTCGTTGAGCCTCGTGAAGTGGATCTCAGGAAGCGCTCGTGTCTCGTAGGGGATGAGCTGCACGTCAGTGAGGGCGACTTCGTGGGGCCGGAGCCGGCGGGCCGGAAGCCGCGAGCGCATCGGAAACCTGCGAAGCCGGTCGAGTGCTGCGCGAAGGAGCCGGTTCTCCTCGATGTCCTCCGTGAACTCGTCAAACGCAACCTCGATCGGAGGTGCGACGCCAAGACGCACTCGCAGCTGATCGTCGAAGCGGATGCGCCCGCGGACTGTGTGCAAAGAGTCTTCCTGACGCCTGTAGCCGCGGAGTACGCCACGCCCGAGGGCGATTCGAAGGTGACGGGCGAACGCGATCGCGACCGCCTCGACGATGAGGTCCGCCCGCGCGAGCCGCGCGACGTCGTCAGACCAGCGACCTCGGCCGATCGCATACGACACGAGGAACATCGCGCGCTCGAAGCCGATTTTCGGGCTAATGACAATCTGTCGTTCGCCAGCGGAGACGACTCCGACGCTCGAACCGGGCCGGATGTCGTACACGCCGTCCTGGCCCGCAACGGGCGTGATGACGACATCCTTAGCGCTACGGATCAGAGCATCGCGTTCAGCCCGCGTGAGTGCGATGCCGCGAGCTGCTCGATGCTCAGATAGCCGAAGCTGGCTCGTCTCCCTCTTCCTCCTCCGATTCGCCTGCCTCACCGGCCGCCAACAGGCGATCGAGCTCGAAAGCGGCTACTCGTTCTGACTCACCGAAGAAGTGCTCTTCGATCGTGGGGAGGATCGAGAAACGCCAGATCTCGCGCGCGAGCTCGTCGTCCAGATCCTTCTCGATGAAGAAGCTGTGGCCAATCGCGATGTGATCGTCGCTGAGCCGCTCGTTCGCGGCATCGACGGCATCGGCGGCCCAGAGCTGCCCCGGCTTGTTTGCGGTCAACCACCTCCGTAGCAGGCCGCGAATAGGCGGTCGTCCCGGGAAGAAGCCGATGAAGTAGAACCGCCTTCGCAGCGCCGTATCGAGCAACGCGATCGACCGGTCAGCGGTGTTCATCGTGCCGAGCGCGAAGAGGTTCCTTGGCAAGCTGAAGGGCGTACGCGAGTACTGCAGATCGATCGTCTCTTCGCGGTACTCGAGCAAGAAGTAGAGCTCGCCGAGGACCTTGGCGACGTTTCCTCGGTTGACCTCGTCAATAACGAGGACGTAGTCGTGATCCGGGTCGGCGCGCGCCGCTTCCGCGATTCGTTTGAAGGGTCCTTCGACCAACGCGAAGCCGGGTTGGCCGTTCACGAGATCGGGCCGAAAACCCTCGACGAAGTCCTCGTAGGCGTACGACGGATGCAACTGCACGAGTCGCACGCGTGATTCGTCGCCGGCGATATACCGGGCAAGCTTGCGCGCAACGAACGTTTTGCCTGTTCCTGGCGGGCCGTAGAAGATCGCCTGCTTCTTGCGGCGAACGAGCTGCAGCATCTGCTCGACGTCTGCGACGTCCATCGTCAACTCGGCAGCTAGCACCGCGAGGGCGTTTGCCGGCGCGAGCGCGACCCGTCCCTGCTGGTAGGCCATGAACTCCTCTCGTTGGCCCGGGGGCCAATCTTCCGGCGCGGGACCTTGCGTCACCCACCATAGAAGGCTCTGACCATCGAGCCGGTCGCGGACGAGCGTTCCATCGACGCCCATGTGGTGCATGAGATCGTCGACGAGGTCGAGGAAAGCGAAATAGCGCTCGCCACGCGAATTGTCTCGGGTTCCTCCACCGAACTTCTCGGCGACAGCGCGGACTTGCTCCACGTCGAGCTTCCACCTCGTGCCCTTCTCCTCTGAAGCGCGCGGAAACCGCGATCGAAGAAAGGTGCGGACGGTCAATCCGCTGACGCCGAGCGCCTCCGCGAGCTCATTTGGCTCATAGACGTGACCGTCATCGTTCGCCACGCCGCCTGGCCGGCGCTGGAGCCCCAGAAGCTTTCGCGCATCGTCGGCAACGGTGGCGCGAAAAGGCGGGAATTGCTTTGGGTCGACACCCATCAACAAGACCGACACAACGGAGATCAGGCCGCCGGGCGAGTTGCCGGAGTCAACGTGTGTGGCGAAAGCATCGATCACGTCGGGCGTCATCTCGCCGGCCTCCCACAGATTCGAGAGAGCTTCGCGAGCCGTATCGGGGTTTGCCTCGCACCAATCAAGGAATCGCCCATGTTCGCGAAAGTCGGTGAGGTTGTTGGGCCCGGCGAAGACCTGACGTGGGACTGAGAACCACTCGTCCCGTCCAGAAAGAACGGCCTCTCGCGCTTCACGCGCGCGCTCGGCGATCTCAATCTTGTAGTCACGCTCTTGGGCCTCGAACCCCTCGTGCGCGTAGAGGAGCTTCGCCCAATGGACGAAGGTGGCCCATTCGCTCGACTCGGGCTGGCCCTCGACCAGCGCGGCAACCGCGTCAGCCTGGTCCTTCAAGTCCCAGACCGTATTCGGATTGGACGCCCGCTTACGAAGTGCCTCGGGAAGATCGTTCCACCGCGCGGGAGCATTCGCGTTCAGCCACTCGACGTCCCGCCGCCTCGCAGTGCCCGGCGCGCCGTTCGGATCCCACTCCAGATCTCCGGTCACGCGACCGACGTAGACAGAGTCGCCATCGCGCGTCATGACCAGGTCGCTCGCCTGCATCTCCGACACGAACCGGCGGGCCGACGTTGCACCGCCGGTGAGCTGCGCTCGCGATTTGTCAGCGTAGAAGCGACTGCTTTGGTCGATGATCTCGTTAACGGACATGCCAGGCTGCATCTCGCCCTCGTCGGCGTGCGACATCGACACGAATCCTTCCTCGAGCCAGCGCGGAACGAGGTTTGTGCCATAAGCCCGCTCGCCGCGAACGATCCAAGCGCGATGCGCTCCCTCCGCCGGAGACGCCTGCCACTTGTTACGGACCATCGTGTCGTAGAAGGTGAAGTCTTCACCGTGCTCCACAGCCAGGACCGCTCGAATGGCGGCCAATTGGTCATCAAGTGGCGCCGTGGGGTCCTCGACAAAGTCTGCGAAGGCCGCGGCGATCTTCTGCTTCACCGGAACGGACACGATCGGCTCGTAGTCGTCCGGGAACACGATGTGTTGGAGCGCCTCGACCTGGGACGACGCTCCCTTCTTAGGGAGCCCGACGATGAACGCCCTGAACGCCTTGGGGTCACCGAGCAACTCAGCCCGCCGGGCCGCCGCGAGAACGACCCACGCGCGCGCGAACTCCACGAGGAACGTGTACTGCTCGAAGCGCTTCGTGAGCGCGGCGCCGTAATCCGCAAATGCGCCATCCAGAGCGGCGTCGAACTCATCAGGCACGGTGACGGGCGCCGCCATGATGTCGAGCACCGCCTTGACGTGCGCGCGCCTCGTCGACGAGTCGAAGCTCTGCGGGAGTAGAAGTAAATACATCAGCTCAGCAGCAAGCTGCACGACATCATCCGTCGCCCCTTCGAGCTGACCCCGCAATTTTGCGACGAAGTCGGCCGACGTAAGGTCGGGGTTGAGTACGAAGCGGTCGTACAGCTCGGAAACCAGCGATTCCGTCCAGATCTCGCGATCCGGCGCAAACAGAGAGGTGAGGTCGCGTAGACAACGCTCCACGAACAGCTCGCAAGCGCCGTAAAAGGCGTCGCCGACGGACTTGAGTCTTGCGCTCATGCGGCGCTCAAAATCGACGGAATGGCGTTCATGTCGCGAGACACCACGTAGCGCCACTCCGCATACCGGCCGTCCGCGTTCACGGCCTGTACCCACCGGTCCGCCGCCTGTGCCTTGACTTCCTCGAGCTCGTCGTAGCCCTTCGGCTCGAGGATCAGGTGGACGCCGTTGTCCAGTCGGACGATGAAGTCCGGCACGTACTCGTGAGCACCACCCGAGTGCAGGTACGGAATTGTGAAGCCGAGGGCCTGGTTCTTCACGAACGCTGCGACCCGAGGGTGGTTGTCGAGGTGGTACGCCGCCGACTGTTCCCACTTCGAGTCCGAGACGACGTAGTTGAGGTGCGACTTCTTGACCTCCTTGACCGGCTTGCTCGTCCAGAAGTCGACGTCCGCGGTCGACCCTGTCTCGCGGCCCTTCTCATACCTTGGAACCTCGGGTGCCTCCCCGCTCGAGACGTCGGGCCGAATCGCCTCGGCGAGCCGCTCGATCACGAAGCCCCAGTACGGCGAAAGAAAGGCGTCGACCCGCTTTTCCGGCGAGTCAACCGTGACCTTGTCCCTAACGAACCGCTTCACGATCGCGAGGATCTGCGGGAACAACACGTGCGCCGGCGCTTCACATGTGTCTTGGCTCGCGTAGGCCCGCGTAAGCGCCGCCGCCATCTCGAACTCCTCTTCCTGGAGCCGTGTGCTCTTGCGCCACGCGTCGAGGTTGATCGTCGTTGATTTTCCCGGCTCCGAGAACGACGGGCGCCCCTTATTGAGCAACGTCGCCTTGAGCTGCACTTCGTCTGGCACCTTCATCGGGTCGACCGCGATCGGTGCGACGGTGTCCCAGTCAACCGCGACCCGATTTCGGATCGCCTGCTGATAGCCCGCGACCCGAGGGAACGTGATCTCGTACTGCACCTTCTCGGGCAGCGCCTGGACGTGGTGCTGCGGCGCCTTCTTCGGCTTCACTCCGGTCCGCTGCTTGAACGGCACGACCTCGAACGGGACGCCGAGAATCTGCGCCACCTCCTCGTTGAATCTCCCCTCCTCGTTCAACTCGTAACTCACGCGCCGAAGTCCACGGCCGACGACCTGCTCGCAGAGCAGCTGCGACATGAAGGGACGCAGGCCGACGATGTGCGTGACCGTGTTGCAGTCCCAACCCTCGGTCAGCATCCCGACGCTGACGATGCAGCGAATGTCGCGACCCGGGGGATGGAGTGGCCGACCGAGCTTCTTCGCGAGCTCCTCGAACCCCTCCGGATAGACGGGCCGCCCTTGCGTGTCCGGCGGCCAGTCGCGCTTGCCGACGGTGTCGAGCGTGAAGCGCATCCAGCGCGACTCATCGTTCTTCGCCCCCTCGAGATCCGTCTCGCCAATGACCTTCGAGTCGACGCGAATCGTCAGTTGCTTCTCGTCGTCGTTGCGCAGCTCCGGAATGTCCGCCGGTGGAATCCCCGCCGGTGCCTTGCCCTCGGCGAGCCACTCGTAGATCACGCCCGCGAGCTTCGTGTTCTTGCAGACCAAGATGAAGACCGGTGGACGAAGCTCGTCGCCCTCCGCCCACCGCTTGCGCTCCTCCTCCCACGCGAGCGCGAGCAGCCGGATCGGATGCTCGGCGTACCGCAGCACCGCGTCCACCCTCGGATTCGCGCGCTTCCCGCCGCGCTCCCCGGCGGTCAACTTGCTCATGATCCAACGCCAGATGTTGAAGTACGCCGCCTGCTCCTCGCCCGACGGATCCGAGTGCGCAAGCTGCGGGATCTTCACGAGCCCTGACTCGATCGCGTCGGTCAGGCCGAAGTCGCTGACGACCCACGGAAAGATTTTGTTCGTGTCCTCGCCGGCGCGCGCGAGGTAGTACGGCGTCGCCGAGAGGTCGAGGCAGAAGTTGATCCGGCGGTGCTTGTGAATCCGGTCGAGTCCGTCGATCCACACCGTCGACTCGTAGGCGAGATCGTCTGCGCGATCTTCGTCAAGCCACTCCGCGTCCTCCTCGGCGTCCGAGCCCGCCGCCGCACGAATCCGGTAGGCGTGGTGGGCCTCGTCGTTCAGGACGAGGATGTTCTGCTTGCCACCGACCTCGCTCCCGAGCAGCCGTTGCATCAACTTGGCGTCGCTCTCGACGTAACGCGTCTCCTCGACGACAACCTCCTGCTTTGCGGGCCGGTGGTCCTCGAGGATCCGCATTCCCTGCGACACGGCGATCCCGAGCGCCTGCTCGGTCATGTACCGGCCGCCGCGACCGGAGGTCGTCTTCGGGCCGATCTTGATCGTCGCCTTGACCAGCTCCGGGACGCCGTTCTTCTGAACCTTCGACCCGGCGCTCATCCCTTTGCGCTCGAAGTCGTGCCAGTTCTTCACGAGTACGCGCCCGCGCCGCAGGCTCGGCATCAGATCGGCCGGGACGAGGTCGGCGGTGCGGTAGATCGACGCGTCGCCGCGATTCGGATCGAGCTCGGCCAGGCGCTCACGGATCGTGACGTTCGGGCAGACCGCGAGCACGACGTCCGAGAAGCGCGCGTCGCCGCGCGAGTTGACCTTGTTCAGGATGCTCCAGACCGCGAGCATCCCCATCACGGTCGTCTTGCCGGACCCGGTCGCCATCTTGCATGCGTAGCGGATGAAGGCGTCGACGCCGTCCGGGACGACCTCGGGCGGGACATCGACCCCCTGGAGGAGGTCGGAGCGCCCCTCGTTGAGGAAGATGATCGCCTCGGCCGCCTCGAGCTGCGCGAAGAAGAGCCGACGCTGGCGGCCCTCGCGCCTCCAGTGGCGAATCAGGTCGAGCGTCGTCCGCGTCGCTCCTGGATAGCCGGCCTCGCGCCACTGCGCGAGCCGCTCGCGGATCAGGTTGACGAGCTCGAGCTCCTGCCATTCACCACGCGCTGGGTGGTCGGCCTCGGGCGGCGGGGCCTTCGGGTCGCGGTAGAAGTAGCCGGCGCGCCGGCGCGCCGGTAGCCGCTTCGGCGCGTTCCCTTCCTCGATCTGCCAGTGCTCGGCCGGCTCCTCGAACGGCGAGTTCAGGATCGGCTGCTCGACCTCGAAGGCGCTCATTCAGCCTCATCGAGCGACTTCACGACCAACAGCTCGTTGCCTCGATCGTCGATCACCTTCACCGCGATCTCCCGCACGTCGCCCGCGGTGAACGGCGCACTGACTGTGCCCGAGAGGTGATCCCAGATCGACTCCTCGAAGTCCGTCTTGAGGGCTTTCTTGAGGTTGTCCCACGCGCTCGTGCGCGGGAAGAACGCCTGCGAGACGTGGAACGACAGGCCGTTCCAGGCCGTGTCGAGGAGCCACGCGGGCACGTCGTTGCCGTTGCGATGAGTGGCCTCGAACGTCGTCGGGTCGAAGGTGTCGAGCCCGCGCAGCTCGACCTCGTAGCGCTGCGGGCCGCCCTTCTCCTCCGGCTCGACCGTCCGGAGAGCGACGTCGGGAAGCCCTGAGACCGAGAAGAGCTGGCTCGAACGCATCGTCTTCAACAGGTCGCCCATCACGAGGTCGGGAGTCGCCTGGACGTAGGTGGCCGGGATCCCGACCTGCGACTCGATCTTCTCGACGAGCGCGCGCGCGTTCGGCTCGATGGCGAAGCCGATCACGAGCAGCTGCTCATAGTGCTTCATGTGCGCCTCGCGCGCGGCCTCGTAGACCAGCTTCTCGCTGACGGCACCGTTCTCGGGACCGAACACGATCGCGACCGGCGCGTCGTCGGGCTCGAGCGCCGCCTCTGCGGTGAGCGTCAACGATTGGGCGGGCGGACGAACGTTGCCGAGCGAGATCGTCTTGTTGCCCCCGAGCTGGAACGACGGGTTGCGGCGCAGCGCCTCGAGCATGCGGTCGAGGTAGGACGCATCGTCGGGCACGCCGGAGTCCTCGATCCCGTCGCCGTCGAAGTCGACCGGCGTCGGAATCGTCGCCTCGACGACGAACGGCCCGGTGACCCGCGTGATCTTGCTGTCGACCTCTGGTCGGTCGACCAGCACCTCCTCGGCTGGCGGCTCGTCGTTCGCAATCGACTTGAGCGTCACGTGCGGGACGATCCCGCCGACCTCCTCGCCCTTCTTGTTCTGACGGCGCTTATAGGTGAAGCCGGCAGCGGGACCGCGCTCAGGATCCTGGAGCTCGTAGTACGGGAACGTCGCCGTCAGGAGTCGCTGCCTCGCAAGCGCGAGCGGGACGCGCGAGGTGTCGATCGTGATCCACCGGCGGCCCCACTGCTCGGCGACATAGCCGGTGGTGCCGGAGCCGCATGTGGGATCAAGGACGAGGTCGCCAGGATCGCTCGTCATGAGCAGGCACCGCTGAATGACCTTAGGCGCCGTTTGGACCGCGTACAGCTTGTCTGAGGTGAAACCCGCGACGCCTGTATCGGTCCAGGAGTTCGAGATGCGGAAGGCCGGGAAGTCGTTGAAGTAACGTTTGTAGTACAAGCCGCCAGAACTCGGCTCTAGTCGACCAGCGGCCTTGAGGCGCGCCATGCCCTCCTCACCTGTCTTCCAATATCCGCGCCGCGGCCGAAAGACGCGACCGTTGAGCTCGATCGGGAAATCTCCCGGAGGCCTCTGGCTTGTCAGATCTGAGATTCGAAAGACGCGAGATCCTTTGGGCAGGAGCGACAAATCAGCGCGCTCATCTGCGGTCAAGCGCCGACGACTCCCGCTCTCAAGTTCGACCCACGAATAGGCACCGCCGCCCTCTCCTCCAACCTCCTTTGTCGCATACGGCTGTCGAAATTTGACGATACGCACGTCTCGCGCGTACCAAAGCAAGAAATCGCTCGTGTTTGGCAGCAGTTCGGATGAAGCGCCACTGGTCTTTGCGAAGGTGATGACACTCACGAAGTTTTCACTGCCGAAAATCTCGTCCATCAACTCACGAACGTGATGGAGGTTCTCGTCTGAGATCTGCACGAATACACTTCCGGTCGGAGCCAGCAACTCACACGCCACAAGAAGCCGTTCGCGCAGATACGTCAAGTACGAGTGCAGCCCGAGCTCCCATGTATCCCGATACGCCTTCACCATCTCGGGCTCGCGGGTCATGTCGGCGTCGTTATTGTTCTTGACGTCGCGCCGGCGAACGAACGGCTGGAAGTTCGAGCCGAACTTCACGCCGTAGGGCGGATCGATGTAGATCGTCTGTACCTGCCCACCGAGGCCCTCATACTCGAGCAGCGAGTTCATGACGACGAGCGAGTCGCCGAGGATCATCCGGTTGACCCAGCCCCCCTTGTGCTCGTAGGCCTCGAGCTGCTGGTGGAGCGGAAGCTGCGGGTCGGCGAAGAGCTGAAGCTCCATTTGCCGGTCGCGCTCGTGTCCCGCCAGCGTCTCGAGGATCGCCTTCGTCGACAGGCGCTCGTGGACGAAGAGTGGCACCGTCGGCACGTCGAACGAGAGCCGCTCTGCCTTGCCAGCCCAATCGAGAAAGGGCTTGCCGAGCGCCTTCAGCCGGGCGACCGCGTCCTGCAGCCCGGCAACCTCGACACCGTCGAACGACCGCGGCTCCGGGAACCGGTGCGGCGGGTCGAGCTTCGAAGCCTCCTCGATCTGCGCGAGCAGCCACTCCCCGAGCTCGCGCGCGGGGTTCTGCCCGTCCCAATCAAGCGCGGGCGAGAGCGACGAGTCGTACCGGTACGTCTTCGGCGGCTTCTTCTTCTTGAACTGAGCCTGCGTTCCGACATCCGGCCGCAGGAGCGCCTCGTCGCTGTGCGCGTATGCCGCCGATTCCTTCTTACCCTTGGTAGGTGCCAGCTCCGACTCCTTCGTCAGGGACGCGTTCGCCTCGTATTGTCATCTGTCAGTTGGCGGAAAGAAAGAATCGGTCGATTCCGTCGTCAGTGCTCATGCGGCTCGAGCTCGGGGCGAGGAGAGTAGCCGGAGGTTCGTCCGCACGAAGGTAGGGATTGGCGGCGAGTGGGTTGGGCGCGCCAGGCAAGATGATCGCCGATGCGCGCCTGCAGCGCGTCCGCAAGAAGCTGACCGCGGCTTACCGTTACGCGAGCAGACTGCGATAGAGAGGGAACGCGTCTCCCGGCCGGGGCTCCAAACCAAGTCGTTCTCCGAGGAGTTCGCGGAAGCCGGTGCACCACCAGTCTTCGGAAGCACGCTCCAACGTGTACTCGCATCTGTTCGACCAGGCGGAGCACACGCAGCGCGAGCGAAGCGTTCGAAGCGGTCCTCAGCCGATGATCGAGATCGTTCGGTCTCGCTCATACGGGACGCCGTCCACGTTCCCTCGGACGACTGCCTCGACAGACGCAGGTCCTCCCATCGCGACGGCGACCGGGAAAGTCTGCGTGTCACCCGGCGCGAGGACGCGAATCGGATAGGTCGCGAACGCCTCCGTAAGCACCTGCCAGTTGGTCACGTTCGGCGGGAGATCGACCTCGACCTGCTCGACTAGGACGTCGCCGGTGTTGGTGATGTCCAAGACGTGCTGTGCCGTGCCGGTCTTGCGGACTCGGAGTTCAAGTTGAGGCTGACTGGACGGAAGCTCGCCGTAGCGATTTTGCCGCGTCTGCGGGTCGTACACGACCTCCCAGCGGACGCCCTCGCGAGAGAACCGCGCCCAGTAGACGAACGCAGAGAACGCGGCGCTCTCATGGACGCCCACAAGGAAGTGATCTGGGATGGAACCCACGTTCTCGACCTGGGCAGGCGCGCCAGGGCCGATCAGCCCGGCGAAGAAGCTGTCGAACCGATGTTCCTGACCGTCGCGCGTCCGTACGCCTGTGGTCACGTCTCGGATGCCGACCGCCGGGTCCTTGTTCTCAATCAGGTATCTCGGCTCGACTCGCGTGAGCCGACTCTTCTCGCCCTCGGCGAGCTCATTGAGCGGCGTAACGCTTTGGTGGCCGCCGGGATGTCCGATCACGACGTATGGCTCTGACCGTTCTGTCGCCTCTGTTGTCGGCGGAGGTTCCGGGTCCGGCCTCAGTTTCCGCCATACGGCTCGCGCGTCGGTGACGAGCTGCCCAAAGAAGGCTCGCCAGAGGAGATACGCAGCAGCCGCATAGGCCAGGAAGGCGTACCAGCTCGTGAAGTCGAAGGCGACGAACAGCACCGGGGGACCTTAAGGGCGGAAAGAGCCGAGCACGCGCAGCGGGTGGAGTCCGGCTTCGCTGCGATCCTGAGTGAATGACCAGCGTCCAAGAGCAACTGAACGAGATCGGCGCGCGGTTAGTGCCCACTCCCGAGCGAGTCGCTACGGCGAAGGCATGGCTCGCTGAGACCAAGCTCGCGCACGGCCTGGACGTGTCACCGGACGGAGCGGGTCGCGAGTTCGCCGCCGCCCAGGGCGTCCCTGACCGGACGAGAGAAGACCCGCAGGACCCCGCGATACAGAAGCACTTGGTCGAGTGGTGGGAGTGGGTTCTGGCGCTCCGCGCAGCGATCCATGACTTCCATCGACTCGGGTTCCTAGTTCCGATCGTCTCGTACGACCGAAAGCAACGCCCGACAGACCTTGATGGGTTCTTCGATATGGAGTGCCCGCAAATCCCTTTAGGGCAGCCAGGGGAGAAGAACCGTCCGACCCCTTTCCCGGCCATCGTGCTCTACAAGGGGTACGCGCCCTCCGTCATGGAGGCTGCGGAGCACGCTCAACGGCTTGAGCTTTACGACTCCGACCTATACGCAAACCGCGCGGAGTTGGCCGCGTTCGGCGATCGTGCACGCCGATGCGTCGAGGAGGCTCTGGTCTGCTACCGCGCGGACTTGTTCCTCGCTGCCGGGAACATGCTGGGAGCTGCGAGTGAGGCGGCCTGGTACGAGGCAGCCGAGAAGATGCGCGCTCAGGGTGTGGCTGGTGCGTCCCTTCAGGCCGAACTAGCCAAGTCGTTCCCGAACATCTCGACGGTGCAGCAGTCCGTTTTAGACGACCTCGGCCAGTTAAGCGCGGGCGATTTTCGCTCGAAGTTCGGCATGCCTCGCGGTGTGCTCAGCTCGCTCGGCGCAGAGGCGCGGTACTGGCGGGAGGTTCGCAACTATGGGATGCACCCGGCAGGCGCTCTCGGTCCCGAGTCCTTCACCCAGGCGAGCATCGGTCTGCAGCTTCAGGGGGCGACGAGCTACTTCGAGAAGCTCGCGGCCATCCTGCGCAACCTCTAGCCGCGCACCGCGAGTAAACGACGCACAGTCGAGCCGGGGGGCGGATCATCGTGACGGCGCGAGAGAGGGAACCCCGTGCCCGGTCTCGCGCGTGTTGTGGCCAGTCCGCCGTGATTCCAGCACCCCAAAGACGGCGCGATGGTGCGGGCGTCGTCCTCGATAGCCGAGGCGCGGCTTCGCGCTGCCCGCCCCGTCCAAGCGGCGACGCGGAGTGAAGGGAACGAACGCGCCCCGGTTTTTTAAGCACGAGCCGCCTGACCCACCCCCTCCCGGTCAACAGGCGGGACCGCGAAATTGGGCTCCGTTTTTCTGGGGCCATTTGGGAAAGGCCTGCAAATCGGCACTTTCCAGCAGGCCGCAGAAATTCACGGTATTTGCAGGGACTTTACGGCAAAAGGCCTGCACACACCACGAACGAATTTTCCACACGCGGCCGTCGGCCTCGATCGCTACCGTCCAGGGGATGCGCTTCGTCGTGCCGATGCAGGACGGCCGCCTGGAGGACTTGACGCCAGACGAGTTCGAGGCCCTTCGCGACTCAATCCGCGAGCACGGGCAACTCGTCCCGATCATCGTGAGCGCCGCCGGCCACGTCGTCGACGGACGGCCACCGCCTCAAGGTCTGTCGCGAGCTGAACCTCAAGCCCCGTGTCATCACTCTCGACGACACGGCCGAGGTCGACGTCGAGAGTCTCGGCCTGGTCGTCAACGTCGCGAGGCGTCAGCTGACCGTGGAGGCCAGACGGGCCTTGGCCGAGTTCGAGCTCGCCCGCCATCCGGAGCGATCAGACCGCCTAATCGCAGCCCGGGTCGGCGTCTCGCATCCGGCGTCCGCCGCGGTGCGCCGCGACCTCGAGGCGCGTGGCGCGGTGAGCAGAGTGGACACGAGGACCGGGCGCAACGGCCGCAGGCAACGGGCCCGGAAGCCGGCGAGGCCTCGGCCAGCTCGCGCGGAGGTGATCCGCCGGCATCACGGTCGGCCCGGCTGAGCTCGTTCGTGATCCGCTGCCCGGCCGAGCTCGCTCACGAGATTGCGCCGGTCCTCGAGCCTGCTGGTGCCGGCGAGTGGGTCGCCTCCTGTGAGGTTCGCCTCGTAGGTGGGTTTGACGAAACGCTAGGAGGGTTTGGCGCAAAAACGGGCTCATGATGAAGTAGCCCCATGCCTCGACCGTTCACGCTCGCGAAGGCCAAGACCGATTGGGCCGAGGTACACCTCGAAGAGGTCGACCGCCAGCTCGGAATCTTCTTCGACCGCAAACCGTACGAACTCGTCAGTGAGATCGAAGCGGAAACGGGTGACAAGGTGTACCGCGTCCGAATGAGAGAGAACGTGTCCCGAGGCACCCAGGGAATCTCTCTCGCCGCAGGCGATGTCATTCACAACGCACGCTCTGCGCTCGACCTGATCTATGCGGCCCTCGTTACGGCCAATCGTAAAACCGTGGTCGAGAGTGACCAATTCCCGGTGTCTAAGACCCCCCAGAAGTTCAACGCGCGATTGCCCGAGATACGGAGCCGGATCGGGAAGGATGCGGCCGATGTGATTCAGGTGATCGAGCCGTACAAAGGTGGGGATGGCAACGCCATCTGGTGCCTTCACACACTCGACATCAT
This sequence comes from uncultured Gaiellales bacterium, assembly GCA_964591295.1. GTDB lineage: Bacteria > Actinomycetota > Thermoleophilia > Gaiellales > Gaiellaceae > VAXT01. Next base: position 77,877 of record CAZQAG010000004.1, read on the forward strand.
CGACAAGCACCGGCTGCTTCTCGCAACCGGAGCGTGTATCCCTGTCGTCTCCGGGCCGTTCTATCCCGTCAGCCGTAGCGGCAAGGTATTCCCCCAGCGCTTCCCCGACCCGTGGTGGAAGTTTCCGATCGAAGACGGCGCAGAGATTAGCCGCATCCGGTTCGATCCCGAGCTTGAAGGTTACGACAAGCCTAATGTCACCTTCGATGTAGCGCTGAACGAGCCTGAGGTCGTCACGGAGGGAAAGACCATTCTTGAGATGCTGGCGACTCTTTTGGAGGAAGCTAATCGCGTCATCGACGCGCTGACTCCGTTCGTCTGAATTCATCGGACGGCTCCGTCCGATGCCAGGACTAGTATTAGTCCTGCAAATCCGAAGAAAAGTGCCCCCGCGAAGCGTGAACTTCCGGGGGCGTGACCACAGGAGAGTGACCTCCCATGGCATCTGGCAAGGTAGCGCGTCGCACGGTCGTCTGCGACGTTGCGGAACTCCTCGACTCCCCCGAAATCGCGGCGCTGATCGAGGAATTGGAGTCGCTCCGCTGGACGGGGCGCAAAGGCTTTGGCACCCGCGCTCTCGTCGGCGCTTGCCTTGTCAAAGCGTTCTACGCAATCCCCACCTGGACGATGACCGCCGCGCTGATCGCGGAGCATCCGGGGTTGCAGGCTGCGCTCGGGGACGCTCCGAGTTGTTGGGCGATGCATCGGTTCTCCCGAAAGCTGCGGGAGAACCGACCTGCTCTCAACGCCTGCCTGGACGCCTGCGCAACATCGCTCCGCTCGCACCACCCCGACCTTGGCCGCAACGTAGCGATTGACGCCTCGAACATTCCGGCCTTCGCCAACGGCCAGAAGTACGTCCGCGACGGCGGACCTGAGCGCGAGAAGTTCTCGGACCCGGACGCGAGTTGGGGTCATCGTTCCGCGCTCGCCACGAGGGCCGCAGGCGCGTTCTACGGTTACAAGATTCACGCCGCTGTCTGCGCCAAGACCGACCTGCCGCTCGCGTGGCGGATTGAGACGGCGAAGCGCCACGAGTCGTTGTACGTCGCCCCGCTTCTCGATGCCCTCCACGCTCGCGGCTTCAAGCCCGAGACGGTCGCCGCTGACAAGGCGTACGACAGCGTCCGTGTCCACGACGAATGCTCCGAGCGCGGCGTCGAACCCGTTATCCCGATCAAGGGAGCGAAGTCCAATCAGGTTGCCTTGCCGCTCGCGCTCGGCGGTCGGATGTTCCCGCGCATCCCGCGCCACACTCAGCGGTTCAAGGACCTCTACCGAGGCCGAGGCGCGTGTGAGCGCGAGTTCGGGCGCTTGAAGCACGATTGGGGACTCGCCACGCTCCGCGTCCGAGGCTTGGAGCGCGTCCAGCTTCACGCCGATCTCATCATGTTGGCGCGACTCGCGCAGGCGCTCGGTCGAGCGCGAGAAGTCGTGCCGCTCGCGGCGTAGCGGCATTACGCTCGCCTCTTCCGAAACAGGGAGGCGATATGCCGGACGAGACGCTTCGCCAGCGCGTGGAACGCATTTACCGCTTTGAGGTCATGGCCAACCCCTTGGCGGTGGACCTTGCGCAACCAGACGTTGTGGCGACGTTGCCCAACCTGACCCAGGCCGAGTGGGTCAATCTGATCTCTCACATGTCGCAGGCGGTCCGGGCTGCGCTTTTCGATCTCGCGGAACAGCTCGACGCACTCCTCAGCGGTCAAATCAAGCCCGAGTAGCCTCCTGGCCTCGATGGCCGAGATGGCCGAGATGCGACGCCTCACGTCGCGCTCGTTTCGTCAAACCCATGTAGGAGGGATTGGCGAAACGCTGTAGGCGCACCGCTACGTAGCCTCTCGCACACCGACAATGAAGCTGCTCGAACCGTCGACCGAAGACGAGATGATCCTCGCGTTCCTCCGCGCTGAGATTGAATCGCCGCTCTACAAGGACAACCTCCTTCGGGTCCCCGGTGCTCGCGCTCTAGTTGACCAGGCCGATCCCGAGAGCGAGCGGGAAAAGGCGGCTCGGCGGATGCTTCTCGGCTCCTATCGAGGCTATGGCTGGGCGCTGTTCGAGGGGTTCCCGAACGACCTCAGCTGGCGCCGCGCTGGACTCACGATCGACGAGCTCGGCGCCGCAAAGTACATGGACTACCCGAGGTGGGTGGTTCTTTCGGGAGAGGGACACGACTGATCGCCGACGGCGCCAAGAACGTCGGCAAGCGCTGGCCGCCCGAAGCAGCTGACAAAGACCCGAGCCCGAGCATCTTGGTGATCGCGGCGAAGCTCGAGAAGGGCGGGTCATTCCCAGAGCTGATCTTCGTTGGCGAGCCCGAAGCACCGCCCGATCAGTTGGTTCTCGTCGAAGGCCACTCGCGCGCAACGGCATACGTCTACGCGGGGGCCGCGCCGGAGATCGAGGCGCTAGTCGGCTTCTCGTCAGGAATCGTTAAGTGGCGCTGGTACTAGGGAGCAGGCGGCGATGCCTGAAGCCGAAACCGTAGCGCTAGATCTCACTTGCGCCGAGTGCGGGCGAAAGCCTAGCCCCGGCGAGCTTTGGCGCCTTCTCTTCGCCGACATCGGCGAGGTTGCGATCTACTGCCCTGAGTGCGCTGAGCGGGAGTTCGGCGAGAAGGGTCCGACGGCGGGCGCTTAAAGCGGCGAGAGCCCGAGCGTGACCGCCCAGGTCAGCGATTGCGCCAGCGCTCGAAGATGAACCGCTGCTCATTGCAGTACGGAGCAAGCTGGTTACGCATCACGGAGCCGGCGCTGCGGTTCTCGGAGCTCAGCACGTAGCGCACGTCTGCTCCCTTCCCGCCCTCGTCGGACATGGCCGGCGGGTACTCGTCGCGGTCGTAGCCCGGTTTGGTCGGGATGCCCTTCAAAGATGCGCGGCGGTTCGCGGTTGCCTCGTAGCGGCGAATGTGCAGGACGCGCGGTTGGCCCTTTCGTCGGGCGGCGAAGACGTGACTGAGAATGTGGCGATGGTTCACGTTGTCCAGGTCGACGACGACGAGCTTTGCGCTGAGCGTGCAGATGGCCTGGTCCTGCGTGGAACCGTGGGCCGGCCCCCACCCCGCCAGGACGAGGCCGCCGACGAGAACGGCGGCTTTCAGCGCCGACCTTCGAGCAAACATCACTGCGCAGAGTCGCAGATTGCGCGGGACCGTTACTGAATGGCTCGACTTCTCACGCGCCAGGCTCCTCTAGGAGGGTCTAGCGATTCGACTAGCGAAACGCACCCGTCTAGTTCCTGGCCTTGCTTTCGGAGCGGTTGAGTGCGGCACAAATCCGGCAAAGCGGCTTGTCCCCGTCGCCGGGAAGGCGCTTCTCGCTTTGAATGCTCGCCCCCACCACGCATTCGGTGTTGTTGTGGTGATAAGGCTCGCTCTCCGCGTGCCACGGCAGCTTCTTCGGCACGCGACGGACGCTATACCAAAAGTCAACGCGCGGCTACGCCGCGAGCGTCCGACGAGGCGATCGGGAAGGAAGAAGGCGGCCCGGCCGACGATCGAGGGGGTGCATGGGGCCCGTGGCGCATGTGCCCTCGCACCCCGGGCGCAGACCCGCGCGCGAAAGATCCAGTTTTGGACGCTTCCCAAAGGGATTTTCGTCACCTCAGTGAAGCGCACGTCGTTCGCGCGGTTCCCCGCGCTGGGCTCATCGCATGCTCACGTTCCCCTGGCGAGGCCGAGCCACGAGAGTTCGCACGCAACTACCTCGCGATGGCCGGAACACCGGCTTCCTCCAGTGTGTCTTCTATCCGATCCAAGAACCGGATCATTTCGCTGGGAATCTCGCCCGCCTCGAGCCGACGGGCCAACTCCCGAAAAGACGTCGTCTTGTGGCCTGCCTTTCCCAACCGCCTGTTGAGACCATGGAGCACACCCTCTGGAGGGGCAGTCCACTTCCGCTCGCCTCGATTTTTCCAACGTTCTTCGAACCTCTTCTTGCCCTCCTTGGCCGCCTGGGACACCTGATCGCGACGGAAGAGCTTCGACGTTTCCGCTAGTACCTGCCCGAAGACGTCGTTCTCCAGCTCCTCGGCCGCTTGCGCCAGCGCCTCTTCTACCCAGTCCTCGCCGGCACCTGTGACTCGAGCGATAGCGCTCGAATCGAGTAGGTAACTCTCAAGTTCCTTTCTTTTCCACACATGGCAGCGAACTCCAACAGCCTGCAGCCGGGCCTTCACGTTCTTGCATTGCTCGTCAGCTCGGTAATCCCGATCCAGTACCACAACGACCTTGACGGAGTCATCCAAGAGACCGGTGCTCATCCACGCGAACGGCTCGACGTGCTCCCAGTTATCGAACCCTCTCAACGGGATTACGGCTATCCCGGCTTCCGCTGCGACTCTAGCCGTGCCGAGGGTTGATGCGAGTTGACGAAGGATCTTCGCATCGTCTCCTTCCACGAAGAGGACTGATTTCGCCCTGAGAGCTCGCGCAAGCCTGATGCTGAATAGGCTCCCCAATGCGCTGGTGAGGCCCGCTGAAGCCCCGGGCTCGGGCGCAGCCACCGATCGTCGCCGACCTTTGTCGATCCAAAGAACGGACTCTGGTGGCGCTTCGGCCAGTACCTCCGCGGAGTGGGTCGCCGTGATCGTCTGACCGTCTAACGAGTCGAGGAGCAGGACAAGCCGCCGCTGAAGATCGGGGTGGAGGAAGACATCTGGTTCGTCGAGGACGATCACATCCCGCTCTCGAAGGCGGAAAATGTGCAAAAGCAACTGCAGCCAGATCTGCATTCCATCGCCCGCCCAGACGATTTCCTTCTCCGCTCTCCGCCCAGCATCTGCGTAGTAGAGGTCGAGAATGAGTTTCTTCCCGTCGATGTGCTCGGTGAGGCCTCTCATCTTCATCTCTGGAATCCAGGGCGATGCGAAGTTCAGGAACGCCTCAAAGTCGTCGCCGCCTGTCTCTTCCCGCAGAAGCACGAGCTGGTTGCGAAAATGGCGACTAGCCAGGCGGCCATCTAGATTCTCGCCGACGTACTTAGATGTGAGGAGCTCCTCACCGACGTCAACGGGTGCAAGCACGGGGATGAGACCAATCTCCGGGAAGGCATCGCGGGCCTGCCGTACGTTGTTGATCGAAGACCGAGCCTGCTGGAGATAGAAGAATGGGTCGCCGCTGCCTTCCGGCGGCCACACGGCCCTTAGCGTTGCGCCGGCGTCGAACCTGACCGTAATCCGGGCCTCCTCGAGCTCCCGGAACTCATGCCGCAAATTGCCATCGGTCACACCGACCTGGGCGTTCGTAAAGGAGAAACCGAGCACTTGCTCCTTGCCGTCCATGAAGCTCTCGGAGGGCCCGCGACGCATCGCAATTCGGACCATCTGTGCAGCGATCCGCAACGCGGCGGTAAGCGTCGATTTACCAGCGTTATTTGGACCGGCGAGGTACCCATCGCCCTTGAGTTGCAGTGTGAATCGCTCAAAAGCCTTGAAGCCATGGAGGTCCAACCGCTGGATCGCATGCATTGTTGAAGTCTGCATTGTGGGGAAGGCGGCCGCGATACTGCGTCGATCCTGGTCTCTGTTCCGACGAAACACCCGCCGTGCTCGATCACCTGACAGGGCGGGGTACGTACCTCCGTGGGCGAGTCGTGCGTACACCCCGCGCGCAGGCCTGCGCGGCATTTTCGCGGCACCGCTGAAATGCCTACAAGCGCAGCAGATCTGCGCTCACGGGTCATCCTCGACGCCGCGGCGATGTCGCCGCACGCGAGCGGCCGGCGAGCCATGCTCGGGGCAGTAGCGCCGGCGTCCGTTCGCTAGCGCAGCGATTACCCGCGGGCAGCCGGGCTCGGCGCAGCTGCGTGACCCGCGCTCCTTCCGCTTCTTAAGCCGGTAGAAGATCGCCGAGTCGCTCAGGTCGTCACCGAAGAGCTCCGTCCGCGCCTGCTTGATCTGCCGCTGGATCTTGATCTTCCAGTAGCCGTTGTCGCCGGCCAGCTCGGCGACGGTCAGCGGCGCAAGGGGAAGCCCGGAGAGCGCGGAGCGCCTGCGCTCGAGCGCGTGCTCGGCCAACTCGCGCGCACACGAGAGTCCCTCCCGCGCGTCGGCCGAGAGCGAGCCGAGCTCGCGATCGCCGGGCGCGAAATGACGGGCCCAGAAGTGGCTGCGGGGGCGGCCGTTCGCCATTTCGGCGCACTGTAACGCTCTTTTAGAGCAGCGACTCCGACAGGCGGAGGTGCAAACGACACGAGGAGGATCGATGTCCGCACCGCCCCGTCATACCCGCGCCGCCCCGAAGCGGCCGACAGCAAGCCTCTCCGCCCACCCCGACGCAGCGCGCATCCCGGTCATGGCCGAGCGAGAGTACGAGGCCTTTCGCGCCGACATCGCCGCCCGTGGGCTGCTCGTCCCGCTCGAGATCAACGCTGCAGGCGTCGTCCTCGACGGGCGCCAGCGGCTGCAGGCAGCGCGCGAGCTCAGCCTCGCAACCGTTCCCGTCCGCATCCTCGCCGTCGCGGACGAGCTCGAGTACATGCTGGGGGCAGCGCTCCAGCGCCGGGAGCTCAGCCCCTCGCAGCGGGCCGCACTCGTCGTCGACTTCGACGCCTACGCAGCGCTGCGCTCGCAGGGAAGGAAGCGCCAGCGCGCCAACCTGCGCCAGAGCCCCGAGGTGGCAACGTTGCCACCTCGGGGCAGATCGCGCGAGCGGGCCGCGGGCTGGGTGCACGTCTCGCCGCGCACG
>CAZQAG010000005.1:0-76260 GCA_964591295.1 uncultured Gaiellales bacterium
TTCCTCCTGGACGCGCTCGGGATGGGAGCGCCGCCGCACGGAGGCATCGCTCCCGGCATCGATCGCACGGTGATGCTGCTGGCCGGCGAGCCGAACCTCCGCGACACCGTCGCGTTTCCGAAGAACCAGGCCGGCTTCGACCCGATGAGCGGAGCGCCGAGCGAGGTGCCGCAGGAACAACTCGACGAGCTAGGAATTCGGCTTGCGCCGCAGAAGGAGAAGCAGATCTAAACCTGAGCCTCTCGGCCGCCGATGGAGCGGGCATACTTGAGGCGGCACCGGCAAGGAGGAGTGGAATGACGATCGAGGGACCAGGAGCAGCGCGCGAGACGCCCCCGGCGATGACATCGCTGCCGAGGCTCGAGGACCTGACCGCGGTCGCGGGGGGCTACGACGAGCAAGCGGTTCGCGACGCGTTCGAATCGTTCCGCCGCCACGCCGTCCAGCTCCAGGCTCAGCTCCGCGTGCTCCAGGCCTCCGGGCGCTCGACCCAGGTCGAGCCGACCGGCCACGCCGTCCGCATGGATGCTCTCCACCTGATCCGCGAGGCGGCGGAGTTCGCCGACGTACTCGAGCGCGACGCCCAGAACGCGTCTGCCGCTCAGTTCTCGCGAACCGAGCAGGAAGTACGGCAGAAGCAGGTCGACCTCCAGCAGCGGGAGGCCGAGGTCCTGCGCTACAAGGACGAGAGCGAGCGCCAGCGCAACGAGATCGTGACCGCCGCCCGGAACGAGGCCCGCCAGGTCGTCGCCGACGCGAACCGTGAGGCGAGCAAGGAGCTCCGTGAGTCGGAAGCCCGCGGTGCGCGTCTCCTCGAGCAGGCGCGCCATCAGGCGACCGAGCTCACGAACGCGACCCGCGCCGAGGTCGAGCAGACTCTCGAGTGGGCGCGATCGCAGGCGTTGGCGATCATCGCCCGCGCGCAGCACGGGGCCGAGCAGATGCTCGCCGCGGCCGGGCTCGGCGAAGCCGCAGCCACCGAGGTCGCGGAGGCGATCACCAAGTCTGCCGAGGCAGGTGCCGCAGCGAGCCGGGCCGCCGCAACCGGGCATGGGCAGGAAGCTCCCGCCCCCGAAGCGACACCGGCCGAGCAACCGCTGCGGGAGGCCCCTCCGCCGACAGCTCCCCCGCCTGCGCCGGCGGCTCCCCCGCCCGCGCGGACCGAGCCCTCCGGGGCTCCTCAGCCAAAGGCTCCCAAGCCGGCGACGCCCAAGCCGGAGACTCCGCCTGCGGGCTCAGACGACACGAACGCGTAGCGGGCTCTAACCTTCCGGGCGCATGCCAGCTGCAATTGGGCCGAGATTCGTGCTCGAAGCGGGCTTTCTCATCTTGCTTGCGGTCGTCGTCGGCCTCGCCGACCTCAGCCCCGCGCTGATCGTCCTCGTCATGACGGTCGGCTGGCTGCTCGTCGCTCTCATCGAATACTTCGCCTGGCGGCAGACCGTGGGCTTCCCGGCCATGCAGCGCTATGCCGCGGAAGAAGTGGCTCCCCCAGCACCAGTCCACCAAGAGGTGGTCGAAGACATCGCCCCGCCGCCGCCACCTCCTCCGCCGCCAACCCCTCCGCCGGCCGAAGAGGAGACGATCGTCACGCCGCCTCGGCCCGAGCCGCCTACCGCCGAGGTCGAGGAAGCCAAGGAATTCCACTCCCAACGCCTGATCCTCCATTCACTGGAGCCGCTGCAACCTCGGCCGAGGCGCCGCTGGATCATCTTCGGCCCGCACGTGCGGCGCGAGGGTGACCGTGAAGAGGAGCGGTAGGGAAGGTCGCTGGGCGGACTTTCCGCCCCCACGAACCCGCTTCGCCGCCGAAGCGGCATTCCTGATCCTCGTTGCGGCCAGCGCCGCACTCGCTCAGCTGAGCCCTCTGGCGATCATGGGGCTCATGCTCGTTGCCTGGCTGCTCGTCGCGCTCATCGAGCGGGCAAGCGCGCGAGAGCGAGCAAGAGCGCTCGCCGTCGAGGAGCTGAACAGCCCGGAGATACCCGAGCTCGAGCGGGTGGAAGCCGCCGTGGAGCCCGCAGAAGGGCCGAGGCCGCAAGTCGCGTCTCGCTGGCTCTTCTGGCGCCGGGAGCGAGCCACGATGCAGCCTCTCGAGGTTCCGACGGCCGCGCTCGAGGAGCGCCCTTCGCGCGCGCATGTCAGGAGGATCGAGGCCGAGGCCCCGCCTCCGGCGATCGAGCTCGAGACGCTCGTCGCAGAGGTCACCGTCACCGCGGAGCTGCAGCCTGGACCGGCCGTGACCAAACGCCCGCTGGAGCTGCCCGGGCTCGAGGAGCCGGAGACGGCACGGGCAGCCGCCCCGCTTCCGCCCGAAGCTCCCCCCGCGGAGCCTTCTGTCGAGGTGCCTCCCGTCGAAGCGCCTCCGGTCGCGCCTGTCCAGGCGCAGCCCGAGCCTCCGCCGGTCGAGCAGGCGCCCCCGCCGCTTCCCGAGCCCCCGCGCGCCCCGCCGGCCCCACCGCCTCCGGCTCGCGAGTGGAACATCTGGGACCTCGAACGCCGGGCACGAGAGCAGGCCGGCGACGCCATGCGGGATGAGGAGTGGGCGGCGCTCTTCATGCACCTGCGCCAATACGCAAGTGCCGACGGAGTTCTTCCGCTGCAATTCGACGATCTCGTCCGGGAGTCGTTTTCCGAGCTGATTCAGGCTGCGTAGGTCGGTGTCCCCGGCCGTCGCACAACGGATGATCATCCTCGCCGCCGTTGGCTTGCTGGCTGCAGTCATCGGTCTCGCGATCGCCTCGGGCCGGGACGGCGACGGCGACGGGGATCTGCCCGCGAGAGTCGGCTCCTGGTACAACGCGCGGGCGGCTCCGATGAGCCGCGACCTCGAAGGCACGACGACCGCCTGCGGGGTTCGCCTCAACGCGAGGAGTCTCGGTATCACGGACCCGGTGCTGCCCTGTGGAGCGAAGCTGTACATCGGCTACGCCGATCAGGACGTCCTCACGCAGGTGATCGCGGTCGGCCCCGCGCCGGGCGGTGCCCGCTTCGGAATGACTCCGGCGCTCGCGCAGACGCTAGGCATCGAGAAGACCGTGACCGTCCGCTGGGGCTATCCCGCGCTAGAGTGAGACGTGCTCGACCCTGTGCGTGACCCCGTCGCAAATGTTGAACCAACATCACTGCAAAGGGAGCTCGAGTCCGGCGAGCCTTCGGGCGTAGTCGGCAGGGCACCCACCTGGCTCGTCCAGGTTCGCAACGCGGCGGGAGATTCATCGGCAGGGTGGGGCACTTCTGTTCTCGCTCGCGGGCAGGCCCGCAGAGTCCTTCGCTAGCCTGGAATCCATGCTCGAAGTGACGGGAGACGCGACGCGCGGTGACGAGTGGGCCTACGTGCGGCTCGTCGTTGACGGAGACAGGATTGCCGAGGCCGACGCCGACGGCCTCGAACGGTCGCTCGTCGGCCTAACCCTGCTCGAGGCAGCGGCGGTGCCGGGTGAGCGGTTGGCTGCGGATGCGCTCGCGAACGCGATCGGGCCGATCTTCCGGGCGGTGCCCGATCCGGCGCGGATCGCCGTTGCGATGAGTGGCGGCGTCGACAGCGCGGTTGCGCTCCTGCGCGCCGGCCCGGTTGCGGTCGGAGTGACGCTTCGTCTGTGGATCGACCCGAAGGCACCCGACTCCGAACGTGCCTGCTGCTCGCCCGAGGCGGTGATCTCCGCGCGGGAAACCTGTCATTCGCTCGGGATTCCGCACGTGACTCTGGATGCGAGAGAGGCTTTCCGGCGCGCGATCGTCGAGCCGTTCGTGGCGGGTTACTCACGAGGCGAGACGCCGAACCCGTGCACGCGCTGCAACGGCAGCTTTCGGTTTGCTCAGCTCCTCGAGTTCGCTCGTCGGGCCGGTGCCGCCCGCCTTGCGACTGGCCACTACGCCCGAATCGTCGAGCATCGAGGGAAGCTCCTGCTCGCCCGTGCGGCCGACCAGCAGAAGGACCAGTCGTACATGCTCGCCCGGCTCGACCCGGGCCGGCTGGATCGAATCTGGTTCCCGCTCGGCGAGCAGACGAAGGAGGAGACCCGCGCAGAGGCGGAGCGCGCGGGCATGCGGGTGGCGCGGAGGCCGGAGAGCCAGGAGGCGTGCTTCCTCGGCGGGGGCGACTACCGCGAGTTCCTCGAGCGGCATGGCCTTCCAGCCCGCGACGGAGCGGTTGTCGACGAGGAAGGCACGACGGTCGGCACGCACCAGGGGTTCTGGCGGTTCACTCCCGGACAGCGGCGAGGCCTTGGGGTCTCGGCAGGCCGTGCCGTCTACGCGGTTCGCAGCGACCCGAAGACGAATACGGTCGTGGTCGGGCCGCGGGAGGCACTGGCCCGGCGGTCGGTGATCGCCACCGGCCACCTCCATGCCTCCGTTACGCGGGGCGACGCGAAGCTCCGTTACCGCTCACCGGCGCTCCCTGCCGACGTGGAGGCGACGGCCGACGGGTTTGCACTTCGGTTCGACGAGCCCGTGTACGCGGTTGCCACGGGCCAGACCGCCGTCCTCTACGAAGGAAACGTCGTCGTCGGGGCCGGGACGATCGCTTCGAGCGCCGGTTGAGCCGCACCCAGACGCCGTCCAGCTCCGTTGTCCACAAGGAGAGGTGACCCCCCGTATGAGCGACGAGATCAGGCTCACGATCCCCCACGACCGCGCGCTCTACAGCGTCGCGCACCTCGTCGTGGGCGGTCTCGGCATCCGCCTCAAGCTGACGATCGAGCATCTCGAGGATCTGCAGCTCGCACTCGACGCGGTGCTCGAGCGGACTCGTGCGGGCGAGGAAGTGACGATCACGGTCAGGCTGAGGGACGGCGAGATCGAGACGGCGATCGGCCCTCTGCGCGAAGGGGTTCGGGACGAGCTCGAGGTCGAGGCGACTGAGGGGGAAGACGTGGGGCTGCGCCGGATCCTCGACACCGTCGTCGACCGGGTCGAGCTCGAGGTGGGCGAGGACGGCGACTGGGTGACGCTGACGAAGACCGTGGGCGGGAGCGGAAAGTGACCTCGGCGGAGGACCGCAAGCTTCTGCGCCGCTACCACGAAGACGGAGACCTCTCGGCCCGCGAGCAGCTGATCGAGCAGTACATGTCCCTCGTCCGCTCGCTCGCCCGGCGGTACTCGTATCGCGGCGAGCAGCTCGACGACCTCGTCCAGATCGGCGCTATCGGCCTCATCAAGGCGATCGACCGCTTCGACGTCGACCGCGGAGTCGAGCTGACGACCTATGCGACGCCGAACATCATCGGCGAGATCAAGCGCCACTTCCGTGACAAGGGCTGGTCGGTGCGGGTCCCGCGCGGCCTTCAGGAGCTGAACGTCCAGCTCTCGAAGCTGATTGAGGAGCAGACGGTCGAGCTCGGGCGCTCTCCGACGATCCCGGAGCTGGCGAAGGTGGCGGGCCAGGAGGAGGAATTGGTCGTCGAGGCGCTCGAGAGCGGGCGCGCGTACAGCTCGGTCTCGCTCTCGACCGGAGGAGGGTCGGACGAGGACGGCGAGCTCGACCCGCTCGAGTCGCTTGGGGCGGAGGAGCCGCAGTACGAGGTATCCGAGGACCGCGCCGTCCTCGCGCCAGGGTTCCGCGCCCTCGACGAGCGCGAGCGGCTGATCCTTCACCTGCGGTTCTTCAAGGGGCTGACGCAGTCGCAGATCGCTCAGCAGGTCGGAATCTCTCAGATGCACGTCTCGCGCCTAATTCGGCGGGCACTCGAGAAGATCCGTGACGAGATCGCGAGCGAGGAACCGGAACCGGCGCCGAAGCGCGCCGCCCAGGGCTGACGCTCTCCCTAAAAAAGGTTCGCCCGGCCTCCTCCCCGACGCAATCGTATTGAGGAAACGCGCACGCGTGCGGGCCGAGATCGTGCCGGAAGTGCGACTCGTACAATCACTGCATGCGTACCACCGCAGAGCTTCGCGAGGGCTACCTCTCGTTCTTCGAGTCGAAGGGCCACGAGCGGCATCCATCCGGATCGCTCGTCCCTCCCGACTGGGACCATTCGACGCTCCTGAACAGCGCCGGCATGCAGCCGCTGATGCCGTACTTCCTGGGTCGTATGGAACCGCCGGCGCCGCTCCTGGCCACGTCACAGAAGGTCTTTCGAACCCCGGACATCGACGAGGTCGGGCTTGACGGCTACCACCTCACGTTCTTCGAGATGCTGGGCAACTTCTCGTTCGGCCAGTACTTCAAGGAAGGCGCGATCGAGTTCGCCTGGGAGTTCGTCTTCGACCACATGAAGATCGACCCAGACCTCTTCTGGGTCACGGTCTTCGCCGGCGATCCGGAGCTCGGGCTGGGCGAGGACGAGGAGGCGGTACGGCTCTGGGAGAAGATCGGGATGCCGCCCGAGCGCATCGTCCGCCTCGACCGCTCACACAATTTCTGGTCGGTCGGCGGCCCCGGGCCGTGCGGGCCCGACACCGAGCTCTTCTACGACCGTGGCGAGGCACTTGGCTGCGGGCGTCCGGAGTGCGGCCCGGGCTGCACGTGCGAGCGGTACCTCGAGTTCTGGAACCTCGTCTTCATGGAGTTCGAACTGCACGCCGACGGCACCGTCACGCCGCTCCCGAAGCAGAACGTCGACACCGGCATGGGCCTCGAGCGTACGGCTGCGATGCTCCAGGGCGTCGTCTCTGTCTACGAGACGGACGGCTATCAGTCGATCATGGACTGGATCGCGGGGGAGAGCGGCGTCGCCTTCGGCGAATCGGAGAAGGCGACGAAGGCACACCGGATCCTGGCCGACCACGGGCGCGGGATGACGTTTCTGGTCGGCGATGGCGTCCTGCCGTCGAACGAGGGCCGCGGCTATGTCCTGCGTCGGATCATCCGCCGCGCCGTTCAGCAGGCGCGGACGATCGGCCTCGACGACCTCTGGCGCGTCACCGACGTGGTCGCGGAGCAGATGGGCCCGTGGTACCCCGAGCTCGTCGAGCACCGGGGCCGGATCCAGGAGATCGTCCGGGCCGAGGAGGAGCGCTTCTCGCAGACGCTCGAACGCGGTCTCAAGCTCTTCGAGGAGGTCGCCACCAAGGGAGCGATCTCGGGCGACGACGCCTTTCTGCTCCACGACACGTACGGCTTTCCGCTCGAGCTGACGCGTGAGCTTGCACTGGAGCGAGGCATGGCCATCGACGAGGAGACGTTCACGCGCTTGATGAGCGACCAGCGTGCTCGCTCTCGCGCAGGCGCGGGCCGAGAGGAAGCCCGGGCGGCTGGGTTCGCCGAGAAAGCCGGCTTCCAGACCGAGTTCGTCGGCTACGAGAAGATCGAGGTGCTCACGCAGATTGGCGCGCTCGAGCAGCTCGAGGGCGGCGATTTCCTTGCCAAGCTCCGCGAGTCGCCCTTCTACCCGGAGGGTGGCGGGCAGGTGAGCGATAACGGCTTCATCGAGCACGACGAGTCAGGCGCGCGCGCTGAGCTCGAGGAGGCCTACCGGGTCGGCGACGACCAGGTGCTGCTCTTCCACGGCGATGGCTTCACCGAGGGCGACCGCGTGCGCGCCGTCGTCCCCTGGAAGGTCCGCTTTCCGACCATGGCCAACCACACAGCGACGCACCTGCTCCACCAGGCTCTTCGCGACGTCCTCGGCGACCACGTCAGCCAGGCGGGCTCCGCGGTCAGGCCCGACAAGCTGCGGTTCGACTTCACGCACGGACAGGCGCTATCGCCGGACGAGCGAGGCCAGGTCGAGCGGATCGTCAACGAGAAGATCTTCGAGAACCTGCCGGTGCGGACGTTCGTAACGCCGATCGACGAGGCGCGCAACCTCGGCGCGATGATGCTTTTCGGGGAGCGCTACGGCGATGAGGTCCGCGTGGTCGAGGTCCCGGGGTTCTCTCGCGAGCTCTGCGGCGGGACCCACGTTCGCCGGACGGCCGAGATCGGGCCGTTCGTCCTCCTCTCCGAGGCATCCGTTGGCTCCGGCGCGCGGAGGATCGAAGCGGTCACCTCCTCGGATGCGTTCGCCTATCTCCAGGGCAAGGCTCACGAGGCCGAGGAGTTCCGCGGCGAGCTCGCGCGAGCCCGCAAGGAGGCGAAGAAAGGGCCGAAGGCAGCCGACACCGAGGTCGTGTTCCGCGACGAGTCGGACGGAATCGTGACGGCCGAGGTGAAGGCGCTCAAGGGGCCCGCGCTGCGAGAGCTCTCCGATCAGATCCGGAAGTCGAAGCAGGCCAACGGGGTGCTGCTCGGTTCCGTTGACGACGGCCGCGCGTACCTCGTCGTCAATCTCGACCAGCGAATGGTCGACAAGGGCGCGGACGCCGTCTCGATCGTCAAGGAAGCCGCGAAGAAGATCGACGGCGGTGGGGGCGGAAAACCGACGCTCGCCGAGGCAGGGGGAAAGAACCCCGCTGGGCTGGCCGATGCCTACGAAGTCGGAAGGAGCGAGATAGCCTCCGCTCTTCGATCGTGAAGGTCCTCGCCCTCGACTACGGCTCTGCGCGCACCGGAGTAGCGGTCTCCGATCCGACGGGGACGGTTGCGCGCCCGGTCGGCGTCGTGGAGCGCGCCAGGTCCGAGGACGGGCTCGCGCGCCTCGTCGAGCTTGTCCGCGAGCACGAGGCCGAGCGCGTCATCGTCGGCCTGCCGCTGACCCTGGGCGGAGAGCACGGCAAGCAGGCCGCCGAGACGGAGGCGTTCGTCACGCTTCTGCGCGATGCGATCGACGTTCCGATCGAGAGCTTCGACGAGCGTTTCACGACCGACCTCGCCGAGCAGGGCGGGGGAGGCAGCCATCCCACCGATGCCCGTGCCGCTGCGCATCTCCTCTCGAGTTATCTGACGTGGTCGAGCCGCGCGTCCCCGTGAGCTCATCGGAGCCGCCGCGCCGGCGGCCGCGTCCTTCGAAGAGCCAGATTGCGACGAGGCGGGCGATCGCACTCGTCCTGCTCGCGGGCGGGCTCGGTCTGGCCGTCTGGCTCGTGACGGTCGGCGTCGGGGGCATCAGCGCCAGCGACGAGAAGAAGACTGCGCCCACGGTCCCGGTCGCGCCGCCCGCGCTGAAGATCATCTTCCCCGAGGGCTTCACCCGCGCTCAGATGGCCGAGCGGATTCGCGCGGTGAACGAGATCGCAAGGGAGAAGCGCAAGATCAATCCCCGGCTCTCGGCGCAGGCCTACCTCAGCGCAACTGCAAACTCCCTGACACCCGGTAAGTTCGCCCGCGACGGGAAGCGGCGGGCGCTGGAAGGCTTCCTCTTCCCGGCGACTTACGAGTTCGAGCCGCGGACGACGTCCCGGCAACTCGTCACGCGGCAGCTCGACTCTTTTCGAGCCAACTGGTCGAAGGTGGATCTCGCCTACGCGGCGTCGCGGAACCTCACCCCGTATGACGTCCTGATCATCGCCTCGATGATCGAGAAAGAGGTGATCGCGCCCGACGAGCGCGCCCTGGTCTCGGCGGTGATCTACAACCGTCTCAAGGCTGGAATGGTGCTGGGCATCGATGCCACGACTCGCTACGGCTTCAACGTGCCGCCGACAGAGTCGCTCACGAATTCACAGCTGGAGAGCTTTCACCCCTACAACACTCGTCGGGTCGCGGGCCTGCCGCCGACTCCGATTGCCAACCCGGGCCTCGCGTCGATGCAGGCGGCGGCGCACCCCGCCAAGACGGACTACCTCTTCTTCGTGCGCAAGCCGGACAAGGTCCACCACTTCTTCACGGCAAGCGAGAGCGAGTTCGAGAACTACAAGAACGCGCACGGCTACGGATGATCTCCGGCGCTACCCGGCTCGTCGGGCTGCTCGGCCACCCGGTCTCGGAGTCGCTCTCGCCGCGAATGCAGAACGCCGCCTTCGCGGCGCGAGGGCTCGACTGGGCCTACGTGCCCTGTGATGTTGCTCCGGAAGGTTTCGAGGCTGCGGTCCGCGGTCTCGCAGCGGCCGGCTTCGCGGGAGCGAACGTGACTACGCCGCACAAGGCTGCAGCCGCGGCGCTGGCCGAGACAGATCTCATATCCGTGAACACGCTCGTCTTCGAGGACGACCGGATCCTCGGTTATTCGACCGACGCCGCCGTGCTCGCCGACCTGTCGGCCGAGCGGCCGGCCGTGCTCGGCGACGGCGGAGCTGCGGCGGCATTCCGCGAAGCCTTGCCGCACGCGCGGAGCTTTTCTCGGCAGAGCGAGTGGCCACCCGAAGTGAGCGACGCGGACATCGTCGTCAACGCGACCTCGGAACGGGACGAGATCCTCGTTGACGTGGGCCTCGGGCACATGCTCATCGACCTCCCGTATCCGGAAACCGCAACGGCCCGAGCAGCCCGCGAGCAGGGAGCGGAGGTCGTTGGCGGCCTCGAGGTGCTCGTGGCCCAGGGGGCGGCCTCGTTCGAGCTGTGGACCGGCGTGCCGGCGCCCGTCGAGGTGATGCGGCGCGCCGTAGGCTTGTCGTCGTGACCCTCGAGCTCACGACTGCCGGGGAGTCGCACGGCCCGGCGCTCGTCGCGATTCTCACCGGCCTGCCCGCCGGCCTCGTGCTCGAGCGGGAGCGGATCGACGCGGATCTCGCACGGCGCCAGCAGGGCTACGGGCGCAGCCCCCGGCAGCAGCTCGAGCAGGACCGGGTCGAGGTGCTTGCGGGGCTTCGTCACGGGCGAACGCTCGGGACACCGCTCGCGCTCGTAGTCTCGAACCGGGACCACGCGAACTGGGAGTGGGGGATGAGCCCCTGGCCGGTCGAGGGCGAGCCTGAAGGCAAGGGGACGAAGCCCGTGACGCTGCCTCGGCCCGGACACGCGGATCTCGCAGGCGCCCTGAAGTACGGCCTCTCCGACACGCGGGACGCCCTCGAGCGGGCCAGCGCCCGGCAGACGGCGCTGACCGTGGCGGCCGGCGCGGTTGCCAAGGCACTGCTCGAGCCGATCGGCGTCGAGGTTGAGGGCTCGGTGCTCGAGATGGGAGACGTCGACGAGGCAAAGGCAGATCGAGACACCGTCGGCGGCCTCATCGAGGTGCGCGCTCGGGGAGTCCCACCCGGCCTTGGCTCGTATGCCACGAAAGAAGGCCGGCTCGACGCGAGGCTCGCCGCAGCAGTGATGGGGATCCAGGCGGTGAAGGGAGTCGAGATCGGCGACGGTTTCGAGCTCGCCAAGAGGCGGGGCTCCGCGGCCCATGACGAGATCTTCCGAGACGAGCGGGGTCTCTACCGCGAGACGAACCACGCCGGGGGGATCGAGGGCGGCGTCTCGAATGGCGAGGAGATCGTCGTTCGCGCGGCGATGAAGCCGCTCCCGACCCTGATGCGTCCGCTGCGCTCTGTCGACCTCGACACCGGTGAGCCCGCCGAAGCGCTCGTCGAGCGAAGCGACGTCGCGGCCGTCGAAGCGCTCTCCGTGGTCGCTGAGGCATCGGTCGCGTTCGAGCTGGCCCGGGCGGCTCGGGAGAAGTTCGGCGGCGACTCGCTGGCGGATTTCGCCGGGGCGCACAAGGCCTACCTGGAGCGCATCGATTGGCAGCCCCGCTAGACCGGCACCTCGCTCTGATCGGTTTCATGGGCGCCGGCAAGTCGAAGCTCGGCGCGGAGCTGGCGCTGCGCCTGGGCAGGCCGTTCGTCGATCTCGACCGTGAGATCGAGAGAGCGAGCGGCCGAACGATTCCCGATCTCTTCGTCGCCGGCGGGGAGCCGGCCTTTCGGGTAGTCGAGGCCGAAGCCGCCCGCCGCGAGCTCCGGCGCGACGAGCCGGCGGTGATCGCGCTCGGTGGGGGAGCCGTCGAGACGGACGCGATCGTGAGCGATCTGCGCGCCCGGGCCGTCAGTGTCCTCCTCGAGATCGACGCTGACGAGGCCTGGCGCAGGATCGGAAGAAGCGGAAGGCCGCTCGCGGCGGACGAAGGCTCGTTCCGCGCTCTCCACGAACGCCGAGCGCCGATCTACCGCGAGGTCGCAGACGCGGTCGCCGGCGACTCCGACGATGCGGTTCTCGCGGCTGGGGGAGTGCGAGTGGAGCTCGGTGGGATCGAGCGGCTCGGATCGGGGCTGGGTGAGGGGCCTGTCGCTCTCGTCACCGACGCGCACGTCGCCGACATCCACGGGCCGGTCGCCCAACTGGCGCTCGGCTCACGGCTCTCAGGGACCCACGAGCTCCCCGCCGGCGAGGAAGCGAAGACGCTCGAGGCCGTCGAACGGCTCTGGCGTGGACTGCGCCTTCCCCGCGCGGGCACTCTCGTCGCGCTCGGCGGCGGCTCGGTCACGGACGCTGCTGGGTTCGCAGCCGCGACCTACCTGCGCGGCATTCCGTGGGTCTCCGTGCCGACCACCCTCGTCGGGCAGGTTGACGCGGGCATCGGCGGCAAGACCGCGATCGACCTCGCAGAGGGGAAGAACCTGGTCGGCGCCTTTCACTGGCCCTCCCAGACGGTCATCGACCCCGGACTGCTCGGGACGCTTCCACCCGAGGAGCGCTCCGAAGGCATGGCGGAGGTCGTCAAGACCGGCCTCCTCGCCGGCGAGTCGCTCTGGGAGCTCCCGGAGCGGGAGCTCGTCCGCCGCAGCGCGGCGTACAAGACCGCGATCTGCATCCGCGATCCGTACGACCAGTCCGAGCGGAAGGCGCTCAACCTCGGGCACACGTTCGCGCATGCGCTCGAGGCGGCATCCGACTATCGCCTGCGCCACGGCGAGGCAGTCGCGCTCGGCTTGCTCGCGGCTCTTCGCCTCTCGGGCCTGCCCACAGACGTCGTCGAGGACGTCCTCTCACCGAAGCCGGCCCGCGTCGATCCCGAGCGCGCCTGGGCCGCGCTCGGCCGCGACAAGAAGACCGCGAACGGACGTCCCCGGCTCGTCCTGCTCGAGCGGCCGGGCGTGCCGCGCACCGACGTCGAGCTGCCGGAGGCCGACATCCGCGCGGCGCTCGACTCGCTGATCGCGGACTAGAGTGATCCGCATGCGCGTCGACGTCCTGAACGGCGTGAACCTCGACGTCCTCGAGCGCCGCGACCCGGCGCTCTACGGAGGGCTCTCCCTGCACGAGCTCGAGCAGCGGATCGAAGGCTGGGCGGCGGAGCTCGGTTGCACGGTCCGCTGCCGTCAGACCAACAGCGAGGGCGAGTACGTCGGCTGGTGCCACGAGGCGCTCGACTGGGCCGAGGGCGTGATCGCGAACCCCGGAGCCTGGACCCATTACAGCTACGCGATCCGTGACGCCCTCGAGCTGTTCCCGGGACCGCTCGTCGAGGTCCACCTCTCGAACCCGGAGGAGCGAGAGGAATGGCGCCGGACCTCTGTCATCGCCGACCTCGCCGCCGAGCGGGTGCTCGGACGCGGGCCGGAGGGCTACCGGGACGCGCTCTCCTTCCTAGCGGAGGCCTCGTGAACGACCGCGTCGAACGGCTCCGCACCAAGCTCGAGGAGCCGCTGCTCGTCTCCGACCCGGCGAACATCCGCTACCTCTCGGGCCTCGTGAGCTCGAACGCGGCATTGCTCGTCGAGCCCGACCGCGTCCAGCTCTATACGGACTACCGGTATGCCGAGAGTGCCCAAGCGGTCGAGGGCGCCGAGTTCGTCGAGGCGAAGCGCGACCTCTACCAGACCCTCTCGGAGCTGCTCTCCGGCCGCATCGGCTTCGAGGGCACGTCGCTCACCTACGAGCGCTACGCGCGGCTGCACGCCGGAGGAGTCGACCCCGTTGCCCGGTACGGCCTCGTCGAAGAGCTGCGGGTTGTGAAGGATGAGGACGAGCTGGATTCGATCCGCAGGGCTGCGCAGATCGCGGACATCGCTTTCGAGCGCTTCGTCGACGAAGCGGATTTCATCGGCGCAGCGGAGGCCGAGCTCGCCTGGTTGATGGAGCAGTTCCTGCACGACGCAGGCGCCCACGGCGTTTCGTTCTCCGTCCTCGTCGCCTCGGGGCCCAACGCAGCCAAGCCCCACACGGTCCCCGGCGAGCGGCGCCTCGAGCGAGGCGAGACCGTGATCGTCGACTGGGGCTGCATGGTCGACGGCTACGCCTCCGACTGCACGCGCACGCTTGCCACCGGCCCTCTACCGGATGAGCTGAAGCGCGCCTACGAGGTCTGTCTCGGCGCGCAGCTGGCGGGCCTCGAGGCGGTACGTCCTGGAGCGTCCGGGCCTGGAGTCGACGCGGCCGCGCGCGACCGGATCGACGCAGCCGGCTTCGGCGAGGCGTTCGGGCACGGGCTCGGCCACGGTGTCGGACTGCTCGTGCACGAGGACCCGCGCCTGGCTCAGGAGTCCCGTCACACGCTCGCGGTTGGCAACGTCGTCACGGTCGAGCCGGGCATCTACCTCTCCGGTCTGGGCGGGATCAGGATCGAGGACCTCGTCGTCGTCCAGGACGGCGAGCCGGAGATCCTGACGACGTTCACCAAGGATCTGCTCACCGTCGACTAGATTTCGGGCATGGCCGAGACGGTTGGAACAAATCAGTTCAAGAACGGCATGCACATCGAGATCGAGGGTGGCGTCTGGCGCATCGTCGACTTCCAGCATGTGAAGCCCGGGAAGGGCGGCGCGTTCGTGCGGACCAAGGTGAAGAACATCGACACGGGCGCCGTGGTCGACAAGACCTTCAGGGCGGGCGAGAAGTTCCAGCGGATGCACACCGAGGTGAAGAACGCCCAGTACCTCTACGACTCCGGAGACGACGTCGTGTTCATGGAGGACGAGACGTACGAGCAGTTCTCCCTGCCGCGGAAGACGGTCGCCGAGGATCTCCAGTTCATCCCTCCCTCGTCTCCGGTCCAGGTGCTGACCGTCGACGGGCGCCCATCGGGGCTGCAGCTTCCTTCTTCGGTCGAGCTGTCGGTCGCGGAGACCGAGCCCGGCGTGAAAGGTGACACGGTCTCGAACGTGACGAAGCCCGCGAAGCTCGAGACGGGCGCAGTCATCCAGGTGCCACTCTTCGTGGGCACGGGCGACCGCATCAAGGTCGACCCCCGCGAAGGCCGCTACATCTCGCGCGCTTAGGCATCGCTTACGATGCCGCTTGGAGGCTAGGCCGGCTTTTGCCGGCGTGGCCGTTCTTCCGCAGCGCAGGCAGGGGCGGCGCGTTACCCTCTTTTCTGTGCCCGCGCTAGTCGACACGACGATTCGCCTGCTCAGCCAGGAGCCGCTGGCCGGGCGCATGCCGACGGCGGACCTCCTGAAGCTCGCCGAGCTACTCGACGGGGTCGGGTTCGCCTCCCTCGAGGTCTCCGGCGGGGGTGTCTTCGACAGTGCCGTGCAACGCGGAGTGGAGAGCCCGTGGGAGCGGATCCGGGCCCTCAAGGCGCGGACGAAGACGCCGCTCGGGATGGCGCTTCGTGGCCGCTTCCTCGTCGGCTCGCGCCCCGTGGGGGGCGACTTCGCGCGCAGGTTCGTTGCGAGCGCGGCGGAGAACGGCATCGACGTCTTCCGCCTGCACGACCCCTTGAACGACGTCGAGAACCTTCGCGAAGCAGGCGAGGCGATCACGGCGGCCGACCGCGAGTTCGACGCGGGCCTCGTTTACAGCCCCGGGCAGAGCGGCGAGGCGAAGCAGATGCTCGAGCAGGCGAAGAAGCTGCCGGACCTCGGTGCCGCGCGAATCCTGCTCCACGATCCATCCGGGGCCCTGGAGCCTCCGCGGGCGCACGAGCTGGTCGCGGCGCTCGCCGAGGGAAGCGGATTGCCCGTCGGCATCTTTTGCCAGGGCGCTGCCGGGAGCGGGCTCGCGGCAGCTCTCGAGGCTGCGCGGGCCGGCGCTGACCGGATCGCGTGCGCCGTCTATCCGATCGCGCTCACGCTGCACCGCGTCTCCGGCGAGGGCCTCGCGAGCGCGCTCAAGGGCCTGAACCTCGACAGCGGGGTCAACATCGAGACCCTCTGGCAGGCGGCCGAGATCGTGGACGAGTTCATCGGCGAAGATCCCGTGACGCCGCTCGCGCCGCGGATCGCCGTGCGCGCGGCGCAGCACGAGCTACCGGCCGGGCTCGTGGCTGCGATCGACACCAGGCTGCGTGCCCACACCGCTTCCGACCGTCTCGATGACGTCCTCGACGAGCTCGCGGTGATCCGCAAAGAGGCTGGATCGCCACCTGTCGCCGCTCCGATCGGGCAGATCCTCGCCTCGCAGGCGATCGTTCACGTGCTCTCGGCAGAGCGCTATCAAACCGTCGTCGACGAGCTTCGCGCGCTTCTCGACGGCGGCTTCGGCAAGCCGCCGGGGAAGATCGACTCGACCGTCCAGCGCGCCGTCGCGCTCGTTACCGAGGCCACGCCTGCGGACGAGCCGGCGGTCAATTTGGACGAGGTCCGCGAGGACGCCGCCGGGCTCGCCGCGAGCGAGGAGGAGCTCCTTCTGCTGGCGCTCTTCGGCGACGAGGCTGAGCCACTCCTGGAGGCGATCCGGGACCGGTCGAGCGGCGACGACACGCTGCTCGGTGGGGACGTCGACCAGTCGCGAGCCGAGCGGATCCGGGAGGTCGTGCGCATCGTCCAGGAGACCGGGGTTGCCGAGATCTCGGTCGAGGAGGAAGGAACGCGAGTCACGGTCAGGCGCACCGACGAGCCCGTGCCGGGGCAGGCGGCCGCGCCTCCCGCTCCCGGCGAGCCCGCTGCGGCACCAGCCGCCACCGACGGCGCGATCCGCATCGAGGCGCCGATGGTGGGCACGTTCTATCGAGCGCCGCAACCAGGCGCTCCGCCCTTTGTTGAGGAAGGCGACGGCGTCTCGCCCGGCCAGACGCTTTGCATCCTCGAGGCGATGAAGCTGATGAACGAGGTGAAGGCCGACATCGAGGGCGTCGTTCGCGCGATCCACGTCCAGAACGGCCAACCTGTCGAGTTCGGACAGCCGCTGTTCGACCTCGAACCGGCGCTCGCCCAACCGCTCGACGCTCTCTGAGCCCATGTTCTCGCGAGTACTGATCGCAAACCGCGGCGAGGTCGCCGTCCGGGTCATCCGCGCGCTCCACGAGCTCGGCGTCGAGGCCGTCGCCGTCTACTCGACGGCCGACGAGGGAGCGCTCCACACACGGCTCGCCGACCAGGCCGTGTGCGTCGGGCCGCCGCCCGCCGCCGAGAGCTACCTGAAGATCCCTTCGATCATCGCGGCCGCGACGACGACACGATGTGACGCGGTTCACCCGGGCTGGGGCTTCCTGGCCGAGAAGCCGGCCTTCGTCGAGGCATGCCTCGACAACGAGCTCACGTTCGTCGGACCGTCCGCAGCGACGATGGCGCGGATGGGCGACAAGGCTGTCGCCAAGCACGAGCTCGCGGCGGCGGGCATCCCCGTCGTGCCCGGAACCGATGGCGCGACGACGCTCGACGACGCCGGCGCAGCGGCTGAAGAGGCGGGCTATCCCGTCCTCCTGAAGGCGGTGGCCGGCGGCGGCGGCAAGGGAATGCGGCTCGTCGAGGGCCCTGACGAGCTCGAAGGAGCGTTCCAGACTGCCGCGACCGAGGCTGAGGCCGCTTTTGGCGACGCAGGCCTCTACCTGGAGAAGGCGATCGTCCCGGCGCGGCACGTCGAGATCCAGGTGCTCGCCGACGCAGCCGGCGGCGTGCTCACGCTCGGAGAGCGGGAGTGCTCGATCCAGAGGCGGTATCAGAAGCTGATCGAGGAGTCGCCGTCGCCCGCGCTCACGCCCGAGACGCGCGAGCAGATGGAGGACGCAGCCGAGCGGGCGGCCCGCGCGATCGACTATCGCAACGCGGGGACGTTCGAGTTCCTGCTCGGGCCCGACGGCTCGTTCTTCTTCATCGAGCTGAACGCGCGCCTCCAGGTCGAGCATCCCGTGAGCGAGCTCGTGACGGGGATCGACGTCGTCCGCGAGCAGCTACGGATTGCAGCGGGCGAGAGCCTGCCGGCTACGGGGCGGGCCGAGCGGAGAGGGCATGCGATCGAGGTGCGCATCAACGCAGAGGATCCGGCTCGGGGTTTCCTGCCCATGCCGGGTCGGATCGAGCGCTTCCGACCGCCGCTCGGGCCGGGCGTGCGCGTCGACACCCATATCGAGGACGGCGCCGTCGTCCCACCCAACTACGACTCGCTCCTCGCCAAGGTGATCGTGTGGGACACAGACCGGCCGGCCGCGATCGATCGCTGCCTGCGGGCGCTGGCGGAGCTGGAGGTCGTGGGCGTGCCCACGACAAAGGCCGCCGCGATGGACATCCTCCGCACAGAGGAGTTCGCGGGCGGACGCTACTCGACGAGCTTCCTCGAGGAGGCGGGCAAGCGTTTGCCCGCCCTGACCGGATGAGTGGACGGAGAGCCGCCAGACGGACGGCGCTGTTCCTCCTCTATCAGTGGGACGTGACCGGCCAGCCGCTCGCCTCGCTCTACGAGGGCGAGATCGATCCCTTCGCGCGTGAGCTCGCAGAGGCGGTTGCGCCAAAAGCCTCCGAGCTCGACGCGAAGATCACCGAGGCCTCCGAGGAGTGGACTGCGGACCGGCTGGGCGCCCTCGAGCGCAACGTCCTGCGGATCGGGATCTACGAGCTCGAGGACGGAGACGTTCCGGTCGAAGTGGCGATCGACGAGGCGGTCACTCTGGCCAAGCGCTACGCCTCCGACGAGGCGGGCCGGCTCGTGAACGGGATCCTCGGCCGGATCGCGAAGGAGAAGGCCGCATGACCGGTGCCGAAGACGCATTGACGAAAGCGGAGGAGCTGCTCGACCGGCTCGAGCGCACCCGCGTACGCCTCGAGGAGACCAAGGACCCAGAGGCGGCGATCGACATCCTCGGCGAGCTCGCCGAGATCGCGAAGCAGGTCGAGACCGAGCTCGAGCGGGCGCGGCGCGAAGCAGGCGAGTAGTGCCGGGCCTGGACGAGCACCGCGAGCTATTCGAGGCGTTCCTCGCGAAGCTCCCGTTCGCCCCGGAGCTCGAGGCGCTGACCGAGGCCATGCGCTACAGCCTCGATGGTGGCGGCAAGCGGATCCGGCCCGTGCTCTGCCTGGCCTGCGGTGAGGCGACAGGGTCGCGTCCGGAAGATCTCTTGCCGGCCGCCGCCGCAGTCGAGCTCGTGCACACCTTCGGCATGGTTCACGACGACCTGCCCGCTCTAGACGACGACGCGATCCGGCGCGGTCGTGCTACCTCTCACGTGCAGTACGACGAGGCGACGGCGATCCTGAACGGCGACGCCCTGCTCGCCCAGGCGATGGAGCTCGCCCTCTCGTACCCCACGCCGGCCGTCGCCCGTGAACTGACACACGCGACGCTCGGGATGATTGGCGGCCAGTACGACGACATCAGGGGCGGGGACGACGACCTGGCGCGGCGGCATGCGCTGAAGACCGGCCGCCTGTTCGAGGCGGCCGTGGGCTGCGCTCTCGCGGTGAGCGAGGTGCGTGAGGAGGAGCAGGCGCCGTGGCGGGGCTTCGCAGCCGAATTCGGGCTCCTCTACCAGGTCGTGGACGACGTGCTCGACGAGGACGGCCTTGCCGAGCAGCTCGGAATCGGGCGCGCCCACGAGCTCGCGGACGAGATCGCGCAGAGAGCCCGGGCACGACTGGCCGAGATCCCGGCTGACACGTCCCTGCTGGACGAGCTCGTTTCGGGCCTAAAAAGCCGAGCCACGGCGAGCTAGCCTTGCGTCCGTGCGCAAGCGGCTGGACGTGCTGCTCGTCGAGCGCGGCCTCGCCGAGAGCCGGGCGCAGGCCCAGGCGCTCGTCATGGCCGGCCTCGTGCCCGGGTACGCGAAGGCGGGCCAGCAGGTGGACGAG
Organism: uncultured Gaiellales bacterium; assembly: GCA_964591295.1. Classification (GTDB taxonomy): domain Bacteria; phylum Actinomycetota; class Thermoleophilia; order Gaiellales; family Gaiellaceae; genus VAXT01. Next base: position 19,636 of record CAZQAG010000005.1, read on the forward strand.
TCGGCCGAGCTCGTCGTCGAGAGTCCTCCCAGGTTCGTCTCACGCGGTGGCGAGAAGCTGGCTCACGCGCTGGACGAGCTCGGCGTCGAGGTGGCAGGGCGAGATGCGCTCGACGTCGGCGCTTCAACCGGAGGTTTCACCGATGTGCTCCTCCAGCGGGGCGCCGCGCGCGTGATCGCGCTCGACGTCGGACGCGGCCAGCTGCACCAGCGGCTCCGCGTGGACGAGCGCGTGACCGTGCTCGAGCGGACGAATGCGCGCGAGCTCGAGTCGTTGCCGTACGCGCCCGACCTCGTCACCTGTGATGTCTCCTTCATCAGCGTTCGCACTGCGCTGCCCCCGGCACTTGCGCTCGCCCGGCCGGGCTGGGAGGCGCTCGTGCTCGTCAAGCCGCAATTCGAAGCCGGTCGCGACGAGGTGCGGAAAGGTGGGGTCATCCGGGACCCGGAGGTTCACCGTCGCGTCCTGCGCGAGGTCGCCGAGGCCGCTCTCGCCTGGCCGGCCGAGACGGTCGGCGTCGTAGACTCGGGCTTGCCCGGCCCCAAGGGAAACCGGGAGTTCTTCCTGCACCTCGTCCACCGCGCAGACCCGTCGCTCCCCGATCAGCTCGATGACTGGATCAGAGACGCCACCCGCTGAGCCCGTACGCACGGCCGCCGTCGTCACGCACGGAAACCCCGAGGCGATCGGCGAGGGCCTAGCGCAGCTCGAACGGGTTTCCCGCGAGGGAGGCGTCGAGCTCTTCTACCCGAAGGACGAGGCCGAGAAGCACGACCGGGCGGACGCGGACTTTCACAAGGTCGACCTCGTGGTGGTGCTCGGCGGCGACGGGACGATGCTTCGCGCACTCCGGCGGACGCTCGGCACCGGCATGCCGGTCGTGGGCGTGAACTTCGGCGAGGTCGGGTTCCTGACGTCGATCAAGGCGAAAGCGCTCGAGGACGGCCTGAAGCGTGTATTTGCCGGCGAGTACGTCGTCGCCGAGTTGCCGACCCTCGACATCGAGGCGGGAGCCGAGCGCCACGCGGCGATCAACGACATCGTTGTCGCGAGCTCGGTCATCGGGCGCATGATCCAGCTCGGCTGGGCCGTCGGCGGCGAAGACCTGGGCGTGGTCCCCTGCGACGGTGTCCTCTGCTCGACCCCGTCCGGGTCGACCGGCTACAATCTGTCGAACGGCGGCCCGGTCCTCGTCTGGGGCCTCGAGGCGCAGGTGGTCACCTTCATCGCGCCCCACTCGTTGCACGCGAGACCTCTCGTCGTGCCGCGTAGCCGCGACGTCGAGATCGAGAACCGCACGCACGACGTGCCGGCGGCTGTTCTCGTCGACGGCCGGCCGGTGGGGGAGCTCACAGCCGGCGAGCGTGTCGTCGTCCGGCTAGGCGAGCAGTCGAGCCTTCTGGCGCATCTGCCCGAGGCGACGTTCTTCCGCCGTTATCGGGAGACCTTTGCTTCGTAGGCTTCGGATCGAGAACCTCGTGCTCATCCGCGAGGCCGATCTCGAGCCTGGCCCAGGCCTCAACGCGATCACGGGCGAGACGGGAGCGGGAAAGACGATCCTCGCCCAGGCAATCGGCCTCTTGCTCGGAGCCAAGGGCGAGGCCGGCTACGTGGGGCCGGGCGCCGACGAGGCGTACGTCGAGGCCGAGTTCGAGCTTCGCCCGGGGCTGCTCGAAGAGGAGGGCCTGGAGGCGCTGGCGGAGCTACGGCCCGAGGGGGAGGAGGGGCTGGTGCTTGCGCGCCGCGTGTTTGCCGACGGTCGCACTCGCGCGTACGCGTGGGGCCGAACCGCCGCTCGTGAGGATCTCGCCGCGGCCGGCGAGCGGTTGATCGCGATGTCCGGCCAGTTCGAGCAGCGCCGCCTCGCCAGGCCGTCCTACCAGCTCGATGTCCTCGACTCGTTCTCGGGCGACGAGCAGCTCCGGCTCCGCGCCGAGCTCCGGTCCGCCTGGCGCGAGCTTGGAGCGACCCGCCGGCGCCACGAGGAGCTCGGGCAGGGCGCCGCCGCCGAGGAATCTCGGCTGGCCGAGCTGCGCGCGCTCGTCGAGGATACGGAGGGCCTCGCCCCGGATGCCGACGGCGCGCTTCGCGGCGAGCGGGAACGGCTTCGGCACGTCAACGAGCTGGCGCAAGCGGCGAACGACGCTGTGCAGGCGCTCTCGCCCGACGAAGGTGAGGGCGCCGCCGGTCTTGCAGGCCGTGCCGAGCGGACCCTGGGGGCGGTGGGCGCAATCGCCCCCGAGCTTGCACAGGCGGCCGGGGAGCTCCGAGACGCCGAGCTTCGGCTGAGCGAGACGGCGCTCGAGCTACGGCGATTCCTGGACACGCTGGAGGCCGAGCCCGACCGGCTCGAGCAGGTCGAGTCGGAGCTCGAGCGGATCTCCGAGACGAAACGGCGCTTTCGATGCGAGTCGTTTCAGGAACTCATAGCGCGTGCCGCAGACGCTCGCACCGAGCTCTCGGCACTCGAGGACGGCGCCGATCCGCTGGCTGCCGCCTCGGCCGCGCTCGCGAAGGCCGAGAAACGGGTGCAGACGCTGACGAAGAAGCTGGGGGCGAACCGAAGCGCGGCGGCGGGGCCGTTTGCCGATGCCGTCGAGGCCGAGCTCCACGGGATCGGCCTCGGCGAAGGCGAGTTCCGGGTCGAGCTGCGCGAGCGGGAGCCCGGTCCGACCGGCTCCGACGAGCCCGCCTTTCTCATCCGACCCAACGCCGGGCTTCCCTTCGCGCCGGTTGCTCAGACAGCCTCGGGCGGGGAGCTGTCGCGGATCGCGCTCGCGATTGCCGCCGTCGCCGGTGGCGAGACAATGGTCTTCGACGAGATCGACGCCGGGATTGGGGGCCAGACCGCGCACGCAGTCGGCGAGACGCTGCGCCGTCTCGGCGAGCGCACGCAGGTGATCACGATCACGCACCTACCGCAGATCGCGAGCGTCGCCGAGCGTCATTTCAGCGTCGAGAAGATCCCCGGCGACCCGACGCACACTCGCATCGAGCGGCTTGACGAAGACAGGCGGCAGGAGGAGCTCAAGCGGATGCTCGGCGGCCAGGAGTTCCTGCAAACCGTGAGATGAGCACGCTTCGAACCTTCGTCGAGCACACGGGCCCCGCGCGGCTCGACCGGCGCACGAAGAACCTCGTCCGCCGGCTCGAGCCCGACGACGTGGCGATCATCGACCACACCGACCTCGACCGCGTTTCGGCCGAGGAGCTGCTCGAGTCGGGCGTACGCGTCGTCGTGAACGTCGCGTCCTCTCAGACCGGTCGGTTCCCCAACCCCGGCCCGCTGCTCCTCGTCCGCGGCGGCGTGCGCCTGATCGACGCGCCCGACGCGGACCTCTTCGATCAGGTCTCGGACGGCGAGCTCCTAACTGTCCGCGGAGCGAGCATCTTCCGGAACGGCACGTGCCTCGCTTCGGGCCGCGCGCTGGAGGCGGAGGAGCTGGCGAGGGCCCTTGCGGAGCAGCAGCGAGGTGTGACCGAGGCGCTCGAAGCGTTTGCGGACAACACGCTACGCCACCTGCGGGAAGAGGGGCGTTTCCTCACCGAGGGGATCGACTTTCCGGGCCTGAAGACGCGGTTTCGCGACCGCCACGCGCTCGTCGTCGCGCGCGGACCAGGACACAAGCGCGACCTCCAGATCGTCCGCCCCTACATCCGTGATTTCAAGCCGGTGCTCGTCGGGGTCGACGGCGGGGCTGACGCGCTCCTCGAGGCCGGGTACGAGCCGCACGTGATCGTGGGCGACATGGATTCGGTCTCCGACCAGGCGCTCCGCTCCGGCGCCGAGCTGCTCATCCATGCGTACCACGGAGGAGAGGCGCCTGGCGCCGCCCGCGCGGAGCGTCTCGGCCTGGCGTACGAGATCGTGCCTGCGACCGGGATCAGCGAGGACGTCGCGCTCCTGCTCGCATACGAGAAGGGCGCCCAGCTGATCGTCGCGGTCGGGACTCACTTCAACATGATCGAGTTCCTCGAGCGCAACCGCGCCGGCATGTCGTCGACGTTTCTCACGCGGCTGAGAGTGGGGGAGGTGCTGATCGACGCGCGGGGGGTCTCGCGGCTCGTGAGCCGCCAGGTCGGCGTGTGGCCGCTGATCGCCTTCACGGCGGCCGGCCTGGGCGCGATCACCGCCGCCGTGCTGGTCTCGCCCGACCTCCGCGAGTTGATCGACCTGCTCGGCGCTCGCCTCCTCGACCTCGTCGGATTGCGCTGAACTCGCTTCGCTTCGCTTGCTTCACGGGGGAACCCCTGGTTCCCCCGTGGGCCCCCTCCTTGCGACCGGCTTGGCTGGCGAAGGCTCAGTGGGCCGGTAGCCGCGGTCGCGATTCAACCGCGCGTAGTGGGCCTCCCGCCGGGCAAAGCCCGGCTCCGGCGGCGAGATGGGGGGGTGTTCTCCGAGAGGGGCTTTGAGTGGGGCGACCGGGGACGCGGCCAAACCGTGACAATCATGGGCAGTGCGAATCGAGGCGCAGAGAGAGCTGATCGCTCCCCGCGGTGACGTCTGGGCGCTCCTGGCCGAGCCGCGTCACCTCTCCGACTGGTGGCCCGAGTACACGACGGTCAGGCCCGATCGGCGCGGCTTTGCCGAGGGCGCGCGCTGGCAGATCACCCGAGGCGGTTCGCCGGGCTTACTCCGCCGGCCGGGCGGTGAAGGGCTGATCGTCGTGACTGCGGTCGAACCCTCCCTCCGTTTCGCCTGGCACGACCTCCAGCAGCATTTCGAGGCCGAGATCCGGCTCGAGCCCGCGCCCGACGGCCACACCCGCGCGATGCTCGCCATCGAGGCTTCCCCGTGGCGGCTCGTCGCCGAGGGGCTCCGCCCGACGCCCCGGAAGGCGCTCGCCCGTCTGCACGCCCTTTGCCAGACTGCGGCCAGTATCTAAATGTTCGACCTTCGCTATCACGTGGCCTCGCTTGCGGCGGTCTTCGTCGCGCTCCTGATCGGGATCCTGGTCGGCGTCGCCATGAGCGGAAAGGTGGACGACGCCGAGAAGCGAAGCCTCGAGAGCGAGGTCAACCGTCTCGACGCCGAGCTCGACTCGGCTCGTGAGAGTCGCTCGAGGGTGACGAGAGAGCAGAACGCGATCCGCGCGTTCGTCAAGAACGCGTACCCCTCTCTCATCGCCGACCGGCTGCGCGGCAAGCGGATCGCGATCCTGTTCGTCGGCACCGTCGACGCCGGCGTCCGGCAGGACATCGAGGGCACGCTTGCGGACGCGGGTGCGAGCACGCCGGTACGCATGCAGGCTCTCAAGATTCCGATCGAAGCGGAGACCGTCGAGAACAGGCTCACCGGTGACCTCAGGCAATACCGTAGCGCCGGGCTCGACGAGCTCGGGCGTGCGCTCGCGCGAGAGCTCGTCGACGGCGGGGAGGCGCCGGGCTGGAACGCGCTGACCTCGGTGCTCGTCGTCGAGAAGGCCGGAAGCTTTCGACGGGTCGCTGACGGTGTGGTCGTCGCGCGAACGGTCGAGCCACAGAAGAACGAGACCGCACAGTTCCTCTCGGGCCTCTATGCAGGCCTCGCGGACATCGACGTCCCGACGATCGGTGTGGAGACATCGGATGTCAGCCAGTCAGCGGTCGAGGCCTGGAGCGAGGCCGGGCTCTCGACCGTTGACGACATCGACGCCCCCGCCGGACGGCTTGCGCTCGCGCTCCTACTTGCGGGAAGCCCCACTGGGAACTACGGGGTGAAAGAGTCGGCCGGCGACGGGATCGTCCCGCCGGTTGAACCGCTACTCGCCCCGACGAGTGGCTGAGCCCTCCGCGATCCTCATCGCCGCCCGCGACGAGGATCGGAACATCGCAGCGACGGTCGCGGCGCTGAGGAACAGGTTTCCGGGGGCCGAGGTGATCGTCGCCGACGACGGGTCACGGGATAGGACCGCGGCCGAGGCGAGACGGGCCGGTGCTCGGGTCGTCCGGCTTGCACGGCGGGGCAAAGGGCAGGCGCTTACGCTCGCGGAGCGAGAGGCGCCGGCCGGCCCGCTCCTGCTCGCCGATGCCGACCTGGTCGGCGATCTGGGACCGCTGGCCGATGCCGATGCCGACCTCGCGATCGCGGTCTTCGCCGAGCGCAAGGGTGGCGGCTTCGGGATCGCGAAGGCCGCCGCGCGGAGGCTCGTTCGCGCCAGGTCGGGGTTCGTGGCGCGCGAACCGCTCTCGGGCCAGCGGGCGCTTTCGGCCGAGGCGCGGGATCGCTGCTTCCCGCTCGCGGCGGGCTTCGGCTGTGAGGTGCGGATGACGATCGACGCCGCCGGAGCGGGACTTGCGATCGCCGAGATCGAGCTGCCGCTCTCGCACGAAGCAACGGGCCGCGACCTTCGCGGCTTTGCGCACCGGTCGCGCCAGCTGCTCGACGCCGTGCTTGCGTGTGGCCCGCTCGAGGTCAACCATCGCGGGCTGCGCCTGCCGCTCGTCGGCTGGGCAGTCGGCCTGCGCCGCGACCCCGCCGTCGCCGCGGTCGCCGCCCTCGGTCTCGCGGACGATCTCTGGTCGGGGCCTGAGCGCGGCTTCCGGGGGCATCTCCAGTCGGGCCGGACGACCGGAGTCCTCAAGCTCGTCGGCATCCCGCTCATCGGCCTCCTCGCCACGCGCAAGGTCTCCGGAGCTCTCCTCGTCGGGCTGGCCGCGAACTTCGTGAACCAGCTCGACACCCGGCCGGGCCGTGCGCTCAAGGTCTACCTACTCGGAGCGCTCGCGGTCGGCGCGCCGGTCGGGAGCGCCGTCCTCTTACTTCCATACGATCTTCGCGAGAGGACGATGCTTGGAGACGCAGGGTCAAACGCGCTGGGCGCGATGCTAGGCTTGAGTTCCGTGAGCTCTCTCACGGGAAAGAGTCGCTGGCTGGCGATCGGTGCGCTGGCCGGCCTGAACCTCCTCGGTGAACGACGCTCCCTCGGCGAGCTGATCGAACGGGCCCCGGCTCTGCGCGCCGTCGACCGCCTCGGACGGGAGCAATCCTGAGCACGAAGTACGTCTTCGTGACCGGCGGGGTCGTCTCGTCCCTCGGCAAGGGCATCACGGCGGCCTCGCTCGGGCGACTGCTCAAAGCGCGCGGGCTGAAGGTCCAGGTCCAGAAGTTCGATCCGTACATCAACGTCGACCCGGGGACGATGAGCCCGTTCCAGCACGGCGAGGTGTTCGTCACCGAGGACGGGGCGGAGACCGACCTCGACATCGGGCATTACGAGCGCTTCATCGACGAGAACCTCTCTCGGAACGCGAACCACACGTCGGGCTCGGTCTGGTACTCGGTGCTGCGCAAGGAGCGGAAGGGCGAGTACCTCGGCTCGACGGTGCAGGTGATTCCGCACATCACGAACGAGATCAAGGAGCGGATCCGCCGGGTCGCCGAGGCGACCGACACAGACGTCGTCATCAGCGAGATCGGCGGAACGGTCGGCGACATCGAGTCGCTCCCGTTCCTCGAGGCGATCCGCCAGTTCCGGCGCGAGGTCGGGCAGGAGAACGTGCTCTATCTGCACGTCACATACGTCCCGTTCGTCGATTCGGCCGGCGAGCTCAAGACGAAGCCGACCCAGCACTCGGTCAACGAGCTCCGCCGCATCGGTATTCACCCCGACATCGTGGTCTGCCGGACGAAGGACGAGCTCTCGCACGATCTCCGCGACAAGATTGCGCTCTTCGCCGACATCGAGCCCGGTGCGGTCGTGCTCAACCGGGACGTGCCCGACGTGTACCTCGTTCCCGAGGAGCTGCAGGCCGAGGGCCTCGACGAGCTCGTCGTCCAGAAGCTGGGTCTTCCCGCGGGCACAGCCGAGCTGGGCGAGTGGGCCGAGCTGACCCAGCGCATCGGCGAGCTCCGAGGCGAGGTGCAGATCGCCCTCGTCGGCAAGTACGTGAAGCTCCACGACGCCTACCTGTCGGTCCACGAGGCGCTGAAGCACGCGGGCATCCACCACGGGACGAATGTGCGCGTCCGTTGGCTCGACGCCGAGGGCATGTCGCTCGAGGAGACGCGAGCGGAGCTCGAGGAGGTCGACGGCGTGCTCATCCCCGGGGGGTTCGGCTCGCGCGGCTGGGAGGGAAAGATCCTCGCCTGCCGGGTAGCCCGCGAACAGGAAATCCCGTACCTCGGGATCTGCCTGGGCATGCACGTGGCGGTCTCGGAGTTCGCGCGGCACGTCGTCGGCTTCGCAGGCGCAAACTCGACCGAGATGGATCCCGAGACGCCGTACCCGGTGATCGACCTGCTCCCGGAGCAGAAGGAGATCGAGGATCTCGGCGGCACGATGCGCCTCGGCGCTCAGGCCGTCGAGCTTGCCGAAGGGACGAAAGCCCGGGAGAGCTACGGCGAGCCGGTCGTCCACGAGCGGCACCGGCACCGCTACGAGGTGAACAACCACTTCCGCGAGCGTCTCGTCGAGGCCGGCCTGGTCGTCTCGGGGACGTTCCAGGAAGGGCGCCTGGTCGAGATCGTCGAGCTGCCGGATCACCCGTGGTTCGTCGCCAGCCAGTTTCACCCGGAGTTCAAGTCGCGGCCGACGCGGCCCGCGCCGCTGTTCCGTGAGTTCGTCGGTGCGGCGCTCGGGCGCGCATCCGAGCGAGCCGGCAGCACTGCGCCGCTCGCCACCACCGCGTAGCGCAGCCCTAAGATCGCGGGGTGCCGAACGACGAGGTCGTCTCGCTCTTCACCGAGCTTGCCGCTCTGCCGAGCCCACCCGGTGAGGAGCGCGTCGTCGCCGACCGGGTCACCGCGTACCTGCGCGACCTCGGGCTCGAGGTGGCCGAGGACGATTCCGGACCGCGGATCGGGTCGGATGCCGGCAACCTCTACACCCGGATCGCTCCCACCGACGAGACGGGGACGCCGCTCTTCCTCTGCGCCCACCTCGACACGGTGCCGCCGGAGGGCGCGATCGAACCGGTGCTCGAGGACGGCATGATTCGCAACGCGGCCGGGACGATCCTCGGCGCCGACAACAAAGCGGCGGTTGCGGTCATGCTCGAGGCGGTTCGGCGCGTGCTGGCGGAAAACAGGCCGCACGGAGGGATCGAGCTCCTGTTCACGCCCAAGGAGGAAGTGGGCCTGCACGGAGCAGCGGCTTTCGACGAGAAGCAGCTGCACGCCCGCGTCGGGTACGTCTACGACCAGGCCGCCCCGATCGGCGAGATCGTCCTCGGCGCTCCGTACGCTCATTCGATGGAGGTGCGCTTCCACGGGCGCGCCTCCCACTCGGGCATGTACCCGGAGGAGGGCCGCTCGGCGATTGCCGCCGCGGCGAAGGCGATCGCAGACTTCAAGCTCGGGCGCATCGACGAGGACTCGACAGCGAACGTGGGGATCATCAAGGGCGGCACCGCGGGCAACATCGTCCCGGAGTGGTGCTCGTTTCTCGCCGAGGCGCGCTCGCACGACCAGGAGAAGCTCGCCGACCTCGTGCGCGAGATGCTGGAGGCGGCGACGTTCGCCGCGGGGCTCGAGGACTGCCAGGTGGAGACGGAGGTGCACAAGAGCTACAGCGGCTACCGGTTCAAGCGGGACGACTTCGTCGTGAGCCTCGCGCGAACGGCTCTCGAGCGGGTCGGGTACGAGCCGTCGTTCACGTTGAGCGGCGGAGCGGCCGACGCGAACGTCTTCAATGACCGCGGCCTCGCCTGCGTCAACCTCGCGAACGGCATGGCCGAGATCCATACGCCCGACGAGCACATCGCAGTGGCCGATCTCGAGCGCATGGTCGACGTGACTCTGGCCCTCGTCGAGACTGCCCGCGAGACGGATGCCTCCTAGCCTCCGGCGGGGCACGGTCACAGCGGTGGTCGAGCGCCTCGAGGAGCTTGCGAGGATCGAGGTCGACGGCCGGCCGTGCGTGGCATATCCCCGGATCACAGGCCCCGTCGAGGCCGGCGACGAGGTGATCGTCAACGTCCAGGCACGCGAGCTCGGGCTCGGCTCGGGCGGGTTCGACGTGCTCTACGTGAACCTGACCAGGGGCCTCGATCTTGCGGCCGAGCCGGACGCTCACGTGATGACGCTTCCATATACGCCGCTGCAGGCGGCTGTGCGGCACGTCGAGGAGGACGGAGAGCTGGCGGAGAGCCTCGACGGCATGCCCGTCGTCTGCTGCTCGCTGCATTCACAGCTGGCGCCGGCCTGCGCGGGGATCGGCGAGGGCGTGCGCGTCGCGTATGTGCAGGTGGGCGGCGGGGCGCTGCCCGTCTCGTTGTCCGACTCGCTCCGCGCGTTGAAGAAGCGCGGTTTGGTCGAGATAGGGATTGCGAGCGGGCCCTGCTTCGACGGCGACGCCCAGGCAGTCGGTGTCGCCTCGGCGCTCGCCTGGGCGGCGGCCGAGGGCTTCGCGATCGCGGTCTGCGCCGTCGGGCCCGGAATCGTCGGCACCGGCTCGTCGCTCGGACACGGCGGAGTGGCCGCAGCCGAGGCGGCGAACGCCGCGAGCGCGCTCGGCGGCTCGCCCGTGCTGGCCGTGCGGGTGTCCGAAGGCGATTCGCGGGAGCGCCACCACGGCGTCTCTCACCACACGCGAGCGGTGCTCGACCTGGCAATCGGCGACGTCACGGTGGCGTGGCCGGCCGGCCTCGAAGCCCCGGGGTGGCTCACCGGCGCGGAGGAGGTGGACGTCGCAGGGTGGCGCGAGGAGTCCGCGGGGCTTCCGCTCGAGCACATGGGCCGGGGGCCTGACGAGGATCCGTGGTTCTTCGCCTCCGCGTTCGCCGCCGGGAGGCTTGCCCGGCGGCTGGCCGGGTGATGGAGGAGCGGCGCCTCGGTCCGGTCGTCGGGCTCGGCACCTGGAACACGTTCGGCGGTGAGCGGGAGCTCGCCCGGGTGGTCGTCGACGCCGCGCTCGCCGCAGGCTGCCGACTCTTCGACTCCTCTCCGATGTACGGCGGAGCCGAGGAGTCCCTCGGGTTCGCCCTGACGGACAGGCGCGCGGAGGCGACCCTCGCGACGAAGATCTGGGCCGACTCGGTCGAGGAGGGCCGCGGGCAGTTCGCCGACCAGCTTGGCTGGTTCGGCCGGGTCGAGATCGAGCAGGTGCACAACCTCGCCGCGTGGGAGCAGCACCTGCCCTGGCTCGAGGAGGAGCGCGAGGCGGGACGGACCGACCGCCTCGGAGTTACGCACTACCAGGCCGCTTCGTTCGGCGAGCTGGCGCGGGCGCTGCGGACCGGCCGATTCTCGGTGCTCCAGGTTCCGTACAACCCGCTCGAACGCGAGTGCGAGCAGGAGCTGCTCCCGCTCGCGGCCGAGCTCGGCGTCCCGGTGATCGCGATGAGGCCGCTCGGGGACAAGTCCCGGCTGGCGAGCCCTCCGCCACCGGAAGCGTTGGCCCCGCTCCGCGACTTCGGGGTATCGACATGGCCGCAGGCGCTGCTCAAGTGGGCGCTCTCGGACGAGCGGATCGACACTGTGATCCCGGCGACGAAAGACCCGAACCACCTGCGCGAGAACGCCGCCGCCGGCGAGCCGCCGTGGCTCGGCTCCGAGGAGCGCAAGCTCGTCGAGCGCCTCGCGCGGACGTGACCCTTCGGGACATCCCCTCGGGGGCCGGCCGCGTGCCACCCTCCGGTTCGAGCCTAACGGCGAAAATCGTGCGCGTGTGCAGCGAGAATGTGTCGAGAGTGCGAAACGTTCTCCGCACCGTCTAGGAGCAGAACGATCGGGCCTATCACTACGAATAGCGTCTAAGGTTGGCCGGCTCGAGATGAGGATCGGCGTCGCCAAGGAGATCAAGTCCGACGAGTACCGCGTCGCGCTGACGCCTGCCGGAGCCCGCGAGCTCATTCAGCGCGGCCACGATGTGCTCGCGGAGCGTGGCGCGGGAGAGGGCAGCGCCTTCCCGGACGCGGCCTATGAGGCCGAGGGAGTCCAGATCGTGTCGGTCGAGGACGTCTGGGGCGACGTCGAGCTCCTGCTCAAGGTGAAGGAGCCCGTGCCGGCGGAGTACGGCCGGCTTCGCGATGGGCTCGTCCTCTTCACGTACCTCCACATCGCTGCCGACGAGGATCTCACGCGTGCGTTGATCGAGAGCGGGATCAGCGCCGTCGCGTACGAGACTGTCGAGACGGCCAACCGCGCCCTGCCGTTGCTCGCCCCCATGAGCGAGATCGCAGGTCGGCTTGCGTCTCAGGCCGGCGCGTACTTCCTCGAGAAGCCGCTCGGCGGCCGGGGCCTTCTGCTCGGCGGCGTGCCGGGAGTCGCGCCGGGGAAGGTCGTCGTGATCGGCGGCGGGATGGTCGGCTACAACTCGGCCGTGATCGCGCTCGGCCTCGGCGCGAACGTGACGATCATCGAGCGCTCGATCGACCGGATGCGCCACCTCGAGGAGGTGCTCGGATCCCGCGTGACGCTTCTGATGTCTTCCAGCCTCCAGATCGAGGAGTCGGTCGCAGACGCGGATGTCGTCATCGGTGCGGTGCTCATTCCGGGCGCGCTCGCGCCGAAGCTCGTCACGCGGGAGATGATCGCCGGCATGAAGGAAGGCTCAGTCGTGGCCGACGTCGCGATCGACCAGGGGGGCTGCCTGGAGACTTCCCGGCCGACGACGCATTCCGACCCCGTCTTCGTCGTCGACGGCGTGACGCACTACTGCGTGACGAACATGCCGGGTGCGGTCCCGATCACCGCGACGAAGGCCCTGACGAACGCGACGCTGCCGTACGTCGAGGCGATCGCCGACCACGGGCTCGCGGAGGCCGTCGCACGAGACCCGGCGCTTGCCCGCGGGGTGAACGTCCTCCACGGGAAGATCACCTACGAAGCCGTCGCCGAGGCGCACGGCCTCGAGTACGCACCCCTCGCCGACGTCCTACCGCTGTCGCCGGTCTGAGACCTACGAAGCCTGCGGTTCCGGCTCTTTCTTCTTCTTGCCGGTGGGAAAGAGTTTGACGACGAGCAGCGTGATCCCAGCCGCGAAAGAAATGACGGCGGCGCAGAACACAATGAGGCCGAGCAGGCCGAGGACGCTTTCCATGACCGACCTAGAATAGCCCTATGTCCCGCGCATGCGTCATCGTGCTGGATGCGGTCGGCGCGGGCGAGCTGCCCGACGCAGCCGAGTTCGGCGACGAAGGATCGGACACCCTCGGCAATGTGGCTCGCGCCGTGGGCGGCCTCGACCTGCCCAACCTCGAGGCCTTCGGGCTCGGCAACGTGGCGCCGCTCGAGGGCTGCCCGCCCCAGCCGGGGGCGCCTGCCGTCGCCGGCCGGCTCGTCGAGCGCTCGAAAGGCAAGGACACCACCACCGGACACTGGGAGCTGATGGGAATCGTCACGCCCCAGGCGATGCCGACCTACCCGCACGGCTTTCCGTTCGAGGTGATCGACCCGTTCATGCACGCAACCGGCCGTGGCGTGATCGGCAACAAGCCCGCGTCGGGGACGGAGGTCATCGAAGAGCTCGGCGAGGAGCACCAGCGAACCGGCAAGTGGATCGTCTACACGTCTGCCGACTCGGTCTTCCAAATCGCGGCGCACGTCGACACGATTCCGCTCGACGAGCTCTACCGCGGATGCGAGATCGCGCGAGAGATCCTGACCGGCAACCACGCCGTCGGCCGCGTGATCGCGCGCCCGTTCACGGGTGAGCCGGGCAGCTACGAGCGCACGCCCGACCGCCACGACTGGTCGCTGAAGCCGAAGCAGCCCAACTACCTCACGCTCGTCCGGGAGGCGGGCAAGCCCGTGCACGGAGTCGGCAAGATCCGAGACATCTTCGCCGGCTACGACATCGACGAATCCCATCCGACCCGGTCGAACGTCGAGGGGATCAACCAGACCGAGCAGCTGCTGAACGAGCTGGACGAGGGCCTCGTCTTCACGAACCTCGTCGAGACAGACATGCTCTGGGGGCACCGCAACGATCCCGTCAACTTCCACCGCTGCCTGCAGGATTTCGACCGTCGACTGCCCGACATCCTCGGCGCGCTTCGCCCGGGCGACCTGCTGATCCTCACCTCCGACCACGGCTGCGACCCGACGACGGCGTCGACCGACCATTCGCGGGAGCACGCGCTGCTCCTCGCGTACGTCGAAGGCAAGAACGCTGCGGGGCGCATCCACGAAGGAGAGTTCGCCGACGTGGGGGCGACCGTCAACTCCTGGCTCGGCGGCAAGGCTCCGAGGCGGGGCGTTCCGGGCCAGTCGATCGTCGAGCAGTGACCGGGCACGCGAGGGTGCTGCCGCGGTGATCCGTCCCGCAGAGCTCATCGAGCGCAAGCGCGACGGCGGTCACCTGACGCCGGAGGAGATCGACGAGCTCGTGCTCGGGCATGCGCAGGGCGACATCCCCGACTACCAGCTCGCCGCGTTCTGCATGGCCGTCTACTTCCGCGGTCTCTCGGCCGAGGAGACCCTCGCTCTGACGAACGCCTTCGTGCGCAGCGGCTCGACGCTCGACCTGCGCGCCGAGCTCGGTAGGACAGTGGTCGACAAGCACTCGACCGGCGGGGTGGGGGACAAGACCTCGCTCGTCGTCGGCCCGCTCGTCGCCGCCTGCGGCGTTCCGTTCGGAAAGATGAGCGGGCGCGGCCTGGGTCACACCGGGGGAACCCTCGACAAGCTCGAGTCGATCTCCGGCTTCCGCGTCGAGCTCTCGAAGGAGGAGTTCGTCGAGCAGGTGCGCGAGATCGGCCTCGCGATCATCGGCCAGTCGCCTGACCTCGTTCCTGCCGACAAGCGTCTCTATGCGCTGCGGGACGTGACCGGGACCGTCGACAGCATCCCGCTGATCGCGGCGAGCATCATGTCCAAGAAGATCGCCGCGGGCGCCGAGGGAATCGTGCTCGACGTGAAGGTCGGAAACGGCGCTTTCATGAAGTCGCTCTCGGACGCGCGAATGCTCGCCGAGTCGATGCAGGAGCTCGGGCGCGGCGCCGGCCGCCAGGTCGTCGCCCTCCTCACGGACATGGACCAACCCCTCGGCTGGGCGATCGGCAACGCGATCGAGATCGAAGAGGTCCGCGCGATGCTCGCCGGGGAGGAGACCCCACCGGATCTCTTCTCGCTCGCGATCCAGGCCACGGGCCGGCTCCTGGCGCTCTCCGACCTCGGGATCGACGCCGACGAGGGAACCAAGCGGGCCGAGAAGGCCGTCGACGACGGCTCGGCAGCCGAGATGTTCGAGCGCTGGATCGCAGCTCAGGGCGGCGACCTCTCCGCCGGCTTGCCACAGGCGCCCGTCACGCGTGAGCTGACCGCTGACCGCGACGGCTTCGTCGGCGAGGTCTCCGCGCTCGGCCTCGGGCGGGTGGCGCTCGAGCTCGGCGCCGGCCGCCGCACCAAGGACGACGCGATCGACCACGCGGTCGGGATTCGCTGCTTCGCCAAGCGCGGCGATGCGATCGAGGCAGGTCAGACCCTCGCCGTCGTCTACGCACGGGACGAGGCCGGCGCCGACCGCGCACTCGACCAGATCCGAGATCTGATCGCGATCACGGACGAGTCCCAGCATCCAGGCCCGATCGTGCTCGAGACCCTGACCTAGGAGGGTTTGGCGCAAAAAAGGCGCTGAGAGGCGGGTCAGGCCTGAAGCTGCTCAGGCGTGACCGACCCGATTGGGACGATCCGTCGCCTGAAGTAGCCACGCAGATAAGCCATTACTTCGTCGAAAAGCCGCGCCTCGCTCGCAGCGACCCAGGTGACGTGCGCACGCGCCTCCTCCCCGGTCGCCTGCCACCATTGACCATTGAGGCCGAGGAACACGAGCGTAGCGATGAAGGCCATGCGCTTGTTCCCGTTCTCCCACGCGTGGGTCTTCACCATGAGGTAGAGAAAGATCGCCGTCTTGTCAGCGAGATCGGAGTACAGTTCAGCGCCATCGAACGTCTGGCGTGGCGCTGCAAGTGCCTGTTCAAGCTTCGGAAGGTTGACCGTGCGCCATTCAGGCATCGGTTCGGCCCCCGTCAGCTCGCGGGTTACAAGCGCATGTACAACGTCTCGCACAGACGAGACGTTGAGATAGGTGAGCGGGTCGCCGTTACTCGTCGCCGAGCTTTTCGATCGTCTCGCCGTGTTCTTCGATCACGCGCTCGATCAGCCGCTCGACGCGCTCAGTCTCCTCTGGCGTGTTCTTCGGTGCCCTCTCAAGAGGATACGAGTAGGAGCCGTCGCCGCTCTCACGCGTGTCGTCACGCGTGTCGTCAGGCGTCGTGCCGTTGGCGATGTAGTTGTAACGCGTCCTATCGATCACTTCTGCTCCCGTTTCTCCTGCCAAGTATTGCACGTCGATGTTACGAAACGTTTTGCGCGCTATGTCAACGAAACGGCTCATTTTCTTATGCCCTGGACCCCCTTTCGGGCACACATCGCTGGTTCCTACGCTGCGAGCGAGAGCGCCCGCGCTCTGGCGAGTGCCTGACTAAGCCTCGCGAGCATCACGAGGTCGGCGTGGAGAGCTACCCGCTCCAAGCCGCGAGTGCGGAGCGGCGCAAGGCCGTAGTCGTGCTTCAAGCGTCCGAACTCGCGCTCAACGGCAACGCGGCCTCGGTACAGATCGCGGAACCGCTGCGAGTGGCGGGGGATGCGCGGGAACAGGCGACCGCCAAGCGCGAGCGGCAAGGCGACCTGATTCGCCTTGGCTCCTCGGAGCGGGATAACAGGTTCGCACCCCCGTTCCTCGACCTCGGCATAGACGCGGGTGTTGTCGTAGCCCTTGTCCATGGCGACCGTCTCGGGCTGGAAGCCGCGAGCGTGGAGAGCGTCGATCAGAGGGGCTACGAAGTTCCTCGCACGTTTCGGTAGCCACTGGGCCGCTTATGAACGGCTCGCCTCGCAGCTCATCGTCGGCAACATCGGGCCGGACGAACACATGGTGGTCTTGGCCGACGAATACTCGACTCCGGACCACGTCACCTTTGAGGAAAACCTTCGGCGTCTCGTAGACCAGTTTGAACCGCAACGCCCTTGTTGGCGTTTGTCGAATGAGGTCTACGGGCGTGGACGTTTTTCAGATACTCGACCTGCTCCTGGGCGCTGTGCAGTACGAGTACCGTCAAGCTTCGGGCGAGATTCCTCGCAACCCAAGAAACCCGAGAGGCCAACTCTTGGCTTTCATTCAGAACCTCTTCGGGGTCAACACGCTTGTGGCCGCGCCACGGAGCTTCCGGCTCAACGTCGCCGAGTACCGCACGAACCCTTAGAAAAAGAAGAGCAGCCTGTCCCCCAGAGGGCAACGGCTGCCTACAAAAGAGTAACACATCGTGAGCACGTCCTAGCACCCCCGAAAGGGGGTGACTCGTGATGCTCGCTCGGCTCTCGCAGGCGCTCGCCAGAGCGCGGTCGTACCGCTAGCGGCCTGAACCGAGACGCGAGATAGCCAAACGCAATCCGTCTTGAGCGGCGGCGATGGTGTCTGCCGCCGCCCCCAAGCGGTCATCAGACTCAACCGGGGGTCCATGGCCCACCTGTGAGACGCGCGTTGTACGCGCCTTGTGCTCAAGGGCCGCAAGACGAGCAACCTCGCGGTACGTTTCCGAGAGCGTTTCGTAGAGGCTTTCAAAGCCACGCTCGCCCGCGACCAGCCAACGGTGCTGCTTCCACATTGGGCCAAGAAACGCCCAGTCGGCAACATCTTTCTTCCAAAACTCGCCGGGGTGATTATCTTCCCCCCGCTCGCGGCGGGATTATTTCGTCAAACCCTCCTAGCTAGGGTTCACCGGTCGGCGGTTACGCTCCGGGGGTGCCCGAACTACCGGAAGTCGAGACGATCCGGGTCGGCCTCGAGCCGCATCTCGTCGGCCGGACGTTCGAGCACGTCGAGATCGCCGATGCACGCCTCACGCGACCCCACGACCCCGTGGAGACCGCCGCCGAGCTGACCGGAGAGACGGTCGCGGCCCTCGAGCGGCGCGGGAAGTATTTGGTTGTTCGGTTCGAGAGTGGTCGAGTTCTCCTGATTCACCTCCGAATGACGGGGAGCCTGCTGCTCCTCCGGGACGGAATCGCAAGCGACGATCCGTACCGAAGGGCTGTCGTCAGATTAGACAACGGGTCGGACGTCGCTTATCGCGACGTGAGGCGCTTCGGCACCTGGCTCCTGCTCGAGCCCGGCGAGCTGGAGCCATACCTCGCCTCACGAGTCGGCGCCGAGCCGCTCGGGCGCTCGCTCACGGCCAAGTCGCTCGTCGATCGACTCGCGAAGCGGAAGGCTCCGCTGAAGGCGATCGTCCTGGACCAGCGGGTCTTCGCGGGCGTCGGAAACATCTATGCGGACGAAGCGCTCTGGTGGGCGAGGCTCCATCCGCTCCGTCCCGGCCAGGACGTAAGCCGGGAAGAGCTCGGCGCCCTCGTGAAAGCGATCCGCCGCGCGCTCCGCCTCGGGATCGCGCGCCAGGGCGCGACGCTTCGCGACTACCGAGGGGCAGACGGCGCCGAGGGCGCCATGCAAACGGAGTTCCGCGTGTACGGCCGAGCCGGCGAGCCGTGCACACGCTGCGGCCATCCGATCGAGAAGACGCGGGTCGCAGGCCGCGGCACCTGGTACTGCCCGAACTGCCAGCTCTAAGCTGGGGCGGCCGGCGGTCTTGCCGGCAAAGCCGAGCGGGAGACAATTGCCTGCGGCACTCCGTGCGTGAGCCACTCGGCTAGCGCTCCGCCCCCGACGGCCTTCGCTGCGCCAGAGAGCCCGATGGCCCGCACCTCAGGAGCGTGCGCGTCGCTTGCGAGCATGTGTGCGAGACCAAGCTGGATGAGCGCTAGGCCTGCCGCCTTCGGCTTCTTCCCAAGATGTCCCTCGACAGAAGCAGCGGTGACCTGGACGAGGGCTCCTGCGTCGACGAGAGGACGAAGCTTCTCCGGGTCCCGCTGCACTTCGGGGTTGCGTTCGGGGTGGGCCAAAACCGGTGTCGTTCCACCGCGACTGAGCATGAAGACCTGGTCTGCGAGCCCCAGGGGCCAGCCGGAGTAGGGAAACTCGAGGAGAAGGAAGTCGGGGTTCCCCGCAAGGCCGAACTTTCGTAACTCATCGTCCTCCAGCCGGAGAAGCCGATCGAGGGCGAGCTCCCCTCCAGGGCGCACTTCGAGCGCGAGCCCAGCATCGTCCAGCGCCGCGCGGAGTTCAGCAGCCCGCTCCTCCATCTCGGCCGCCGCTGTCGGGAAATCGTCCCTGACGTGAGGCGTTGCCGCGACCGTCTCGATCCCGTCCGCTAGCGCTGCCCTAGCCATGCCGAGGCTTTCGTCCACGCTTCGAGCACCGTCGTCGAGCCCCCAGAGGATGTGGGTGTGAAGATCGATCACCGAGGCACGAGGCTACTGACCCGCTAGCCGCCTTTCAGCAAGGGCTAGATTTTGCAGGAGCGAGAACCACCCTCTGTGGTCCGCTCGCGTCGCTGACTTAAGGCAAAAATCCGGAAACAGCGGTGAAATCGCCCCTCGGATAGGGGAAAAGTCACCAAATTGGGCCATCCGGCCTATTGTTGGTTCTGAAGAGACGTAGCAAGATCGAACACACGGCCTGAAAATCATAGGCCGATGCGGCAACAAGGGGAGAGATAGGGGATGGGCCCAGAGCCTCAAGGTCAGAGCTCGTCGCTGCGCGACTACCTGCGCGTGCTCAGGCGACGAAAGTGGCTGGTCATCCAGGCGGCCGTGCTCGTGCCGGCCGCCGCGGTCGCGCTCTCGCTTCACCAGCAAACCCTCTACGAGGCCTCCTCGGAAGTGCTCCTCAGCCGCCAGAACCTCGCGGCGACGCTCACGAACACCCCGGACGCGACGCTCTCGCAGGACGCGGACCGGCTCGTCGAGACGCAGGCCAACCTCGCCCGCGTCCCAGCCGTTGCCGCGCGGGTGCTGAAGGCCGCGCGCGTCACCGATCGCACCGCCGAGGATTTCCTCGATTCCTCATCGGTGAAGGCAAAGACGAACGCCGACTTACTGGAGTTCACGGTCACCGATCCGAACCCCGCGCTCGCCGCCCGCCTCGCCAGCGAGTACGCAAAGCAGTTCACGATCTACAAGCGCAAGCTCGACACGGTGGCGCTCCAGCGGGCCCAAGTCGAGCTGGCGAGCCGCCTGAAGGCGCTCGAGGAAGCCGGCGACCGCCGCTCGCCCCTCTACGCGAGCCTGGTGGACAAGGAGCAGCAGCTGCGAACCCTGGAGGCGCTTCAGACCGCGAACGCCTTCGTGGTTCGCTCGGCAGGGAAGGCCCCTCAGGTACAGCCCCGCCCGCTCCGCAACGGCATCCTCGGAGTGGCGCTCGGCCTGATCCTCGGCGTGGGGCTCGCCTTCCTGTGGGAGACCCTCGACACGCGTGTGCGCTCGGCAGACGAGATCGCCGAGCGGCTCGGCCTGCCACTCCTGGCGCGCATTCCCGAGCCACCCAGGCGACTCCGGAACGAGAACAAGCTCGTCATGCTCGCCGAGCCCGCGGGGATCCATGCCGAGGCCTTCCGGATGCTGCGCACGAACCTCGAGTTCGCGAACCTCGAGCGCGGCGCCCGCACGATCATGGTCACGAGCGCGGTCGAGACCGAGGGCAAGTCGACGACCGTCGCCAACCTCGCGGTCGCGTTGGCCCGGGCCGGCAAGCGCGTCGCGCTCGTCGACCTCGACCTTCGGCGTCCCTTCCTCGCGCGCCTCTTCGGGCTCGATGCCAACCGGCCCGGCCTGACGGACGTCGCGCTCGGCCACGCCGAGCTAAGCGACGCGATCGCGCCGGTGGCGATCTCGAACGGCCGAGCCAGCGGCGCGACGAACGGGCAGCCGCGTGTCGAGGGCGTCCTCGAGGTCGTTCCGGCCGGCCCCGTGCCCCCCGATGCCGGCGAGTTCGTGGGGACAAAAGCCCTCGCCGACATCCTCGAGCAGCTCGCCGAGCGCGCGGAGATCATCCTCATCGATGCCCCACCGCTCCTGCATGTCGGAGACGCGATGACGCTCAGCTCGAGGATCGACGCGCTCATCGTCGTCACGCGCCTGAACGTCGTCCGGCGCCCGATGCTCGCCGAGATGCGCCGGGTGCTCCACGCCTGCCCCGCCGCGAAGCTCGGTTTCGTCCTCACCGACGCGCACCTGGAGGAGGCCTACGGCTACACGGGCTACGCCGGCTACTACCGGCACCATGCCTACGCCGAGGTCGAGCACACGGAAGAGGCAGTCAAGTGAGACGGACGCGGATCCTCGTCGCCGACTCGCTCTCGATCTTCCGCTCGGGCGTGAAGACGCTTCTGAACGGCAACAGCGACTTCGAGATCGTCGAGGCTTCCGATCTCGCGGGCGTGTTGCGGTCGGTTGGCGAAGCGTGCCCGGACATCGCGCTCATCGACCTCGACCTTCTGCCGAACGGCGGAATCGAGGCCGTCGCGCAGATCTCCGAGCGCTGCGCCTGCCAGACGATCGTCTGGAGCTGCGAGCCGAGCCGCGAGACGGTCCTGGACGCCATTCGCGCTGGCGCCAGCGGCTACCTCGAGAAGACGATCTCGGCCGCGGGTCTCGTGCGGGCGCTGCGTGGGATCGAGCACGGCGAGGCTCCGCTCTCCCGCGACCTGGCGACGCAGATGATCAAGGCGTTGCACGGCCGCGAGAAGCGCCGCGATGCCTTCGACCGCGCCGCGGTCCTCTCGGCCCGCGAGCGGGAGGTGCTCGATCTCGTCGCGCGCGGAGCGCGGAACCGGGAGGTCGCCCAGACGCTCTTCATCTCCGAGTTCACCGTGAAGCGGCACATGCAGAACATCCTGAAGAAGCTCGAGCTCCCGTCGCGACAGGCTGCAGCGGCTTTCTATGACGCGGCGTTCGGTTCCGAGGGCGTCGTGACACCGATCGGGCGAACGGCATGACGGCGGCAACCCGAAGCGAGCCGCTCGTCGCGCTCGTCTGCCGCGTGCCGCTGCTCTACGAGGCGCTTACGACGGCCCTCGACGGGATTGCGAGTGTCCGCCGGTTCCCCGCCGGGGGCGGTGATACCTCCGGGCTACTCCGCGCTCTGCGGCCCGACGCCGTCATCGTCGACAGCGAAGAGGAGGCCGACGAGGCCACAGCATTTGCGCGCGAGTCGAGCTCGACGCTCGTGCACGTTTCGCTCCGAGGGCGCACCGTCAGGACCCTCCAGGATGGCCGCTGGCAGGACGCACACGGGGACGCTTCGCCGGAGGGGATTCGCAACGCTGTTGTCGGCGGGATCTTCGGACGGGAGCACGTGGGATGAACGCCACGGAGCGCGCGGCACTCCAGCAAGCGGCAGGCCACGAGCGGAAGCTCGAGATGGTGGACCGACCACCGACCTCGAACGTACGACGCCGGGGCTGGCTCGTCCGGCGCACGCTGCTGCTCGCAGATGTCGTCGGGCTCACCACAGCATTTCTTATCGCTGAGCTGGCCTTCGGTCCCGGCGGCGGGCTCGGAAACGAATTCACCCTCCTTGGCGAGTCGCTGCTCTTCCTCCTGACGCTGCCGGTCTGGGTTGTCGTCGCCAAGCTGTACGGGCTGTACGAGCGCGACGAGGAACGCACCGACCACTCGACGGTCGACGACTTCACCGGCGTCTTCCACATGCTGACCGTCGGCACGTGGCTTCTCCTGGCCGGCGCCTGGCTGACGAATATCGTGGAGCCGGACATGCGCAAGCTCCTGCTCTTCTGGGGCCTTGCGATCGGGCTCGTTGCCCTCGGCCGCGCGCTCGCCCGGGCTTTCTGCCGGCGACGGATCGCCTACCTCCAGAACACCGTCATCGTCGGGGCGGGAGACATCGGCCAGCTCGTGGCGCGAAAGCTTCTTCGGCACCCCGAATACGGCATTCATGTCGTGGGTTTTGTCGACGCTGCTCCGAAGGAGCTGCGCGCGGATCTCGGGCACGTGGCGATCCTCGGCACGCCCACTGAACTGCCCGCCATCATCGAGCTCTTCGACGTCGCGCGGGTGATCGTCGCCTTCTCGAACGACGCTCACGAGGAGAGCCTCGAGCTCGTGCGATCGCTGAAGCGGCTCGATCTTCAGATCGACATCGTGCCGCGCCTGTTCGAGGTTGTCGGCCCGAGCGTCGGGATCCACCAGGTCGAAGGACTGCCTCTCGTCGGCCTTCCTCCGGCCAGGCTTCCCCGCTCGTCGCGGTTGATCAAGCGCGGCGTCGACGTCATCGGGGCGGTCGCCGGCCTTCTCCTGGCGGCGCCGTTCTTCGCCTACGCCGCCTGGCGGATCAAGCGGGAATCGCCGGGCCCCGTGTTCTTCAGGCAAGTGCGACTTGGCCTGAACATGCAGGAGTTCACAGCGCTGAAGTTCAGGACGATGCGCATCGATACAGACGACGGTCCTCACCGAGCGCTGATCCAGAGGATCATGGATCGAAACGCGTCTACAGGTGGACAGGGCCTCTACAAGCTCGACCCCGGCGACGCCGTGACGCCGTTCGGGCGCTGGCTCCGCAAGACCAGTCTCGACGAGCTTCCGCAGCTGATCAACGTGCTGCGCGGTGAGATGTCGCTGGTCGGGCCGCGGCCCTGCATTCCCTACGAAGTCGAACACTTCGACCCCCACCACTATGAGCGCTTCCTCGTTCCGGCCGGGATCACCGGGCTCTGGCAGGTCACCGCGCGAGCACATTCGACGTTTCGCGAGGCGCTCGACATGGACGCCGCCTACGTGCGGAGCTGGTCGCTGAAGCTCGACCTCTGGCTCCTCCTTCGGACGCCGCTCCAGGTCCTTTCCCGCAGGAGCACGGCGTAGATGGCAGGCCGAAATGGCTCGGTTGGGCGCCCTAAGCGTCTGAGAGTTGCCGTCGCAGGCCTGGGGTACTGGGGCCCGAACCTCGTCCGCAATCTTCAGGAGCTTCCGGAGGCGCAGGTCGTCTGCGTCTGTGACCTCAAGCGGGAAGCGCTCGAGCCGATCGGCCGGCGCTACCCGGCGGTTCGCCGGACGACGAGGTTCAAGGAAGTTCTGAAAGACCCTCGCATCGACGCGGTCGCGATCGCGACGCCGGTTTCCTCCCACTACGAGCTAGCGCGGCAGGCGCTCAAGGCTGGAAAGCATGTCTTCGTCGAGAAACCGCTCGCCGCCTCGTCGGAGGAAGCGGTCGAGCTGATTGAGCTTGCAGAAGAACGTGATCTCGTCCTGATGCCGGGCCACACGTTCCTCTACAGCCCGCCGGTCAACATGATCCGGGATCTCATCGTCTCGGGCGCGCTCGGCGAGATCTATTTCATCTCGACGAGCCGCGTCAACCTGGGCCTTCATCAGCCCGACGTCAGCGTCGTCTGGGATCTCGGGCCGCACGATTTCTCGATCCTTCGTTACTGGCTCGACGAGACCCCCACCCGCGCGTCGGCGGTGAGCAGAGGCTGTGTCGTTCCCGGCACGCCCGACGTCGCGTTCATCAACCTTGAGTTCCCGTCCGGCACCCTCGCCCACGTCGAGCTTTCCTGGCTTGCACCGAGCAAGCTCCGCCGAACGACAATCGTCGGCTCCGAGAAGATGGTCGTCTACGACGACACAAGCGCGGAGTCGGTACGGATCTTCGATTCTGGCGTTTTCCTGCCGAACCCGGATACGTTCGGCGAGTTCCAACTGAGCTACCGGACGGGCGACATCGTTTCGCCGGCAATTGCTCCATCGGAGCCACTCTCCCTCGAGTTGGCAGACTTTTGCCACGCTATGAACACGGGCGAAGAGCCACGCTCGTCGGCGCGTCTCGGGCTGGACGTCGTGCAGATAATCGAGGCAGTCGATTCTTCGCTCGCAGCCGGTGGCGCGTCGGTCGAGGCGACGACGGCATTCGTCGCATCGGACGGCCAGCCCATCCAATGACGAACGCCGCTCTTCGCGGTCCGCCGTTGGCCGCCGGAGCGGGACGGTCCTACCTGCCGCTCGGAGCGGTTCTGTTGGTCTCGCTGGTCGCGGCGGCAATGACCGTCAAGATGCCGTCGCTGGCGCTTCTGGCGGTGATGGCGACGCTTACCCTCGCGCTTCTCCGCATGTGGCCTCTCGCCGTCTGGGCCCTCATCTACGCGTCGTCGCTCCTTCTCGACTCGTTCGTCCGGTCGACCGTCGTGCTCGACCAGAGGGGAATGGCGATCTACATTGCCGACGTCATCCCGTTCGTGCTCGTCGCTGGTGCGCTTGCGACAGGAATCGAACGACCGAAGTTCGTGGGGAGCGCGCGGCTCGCCCACAGTGCAGGACTCGTCGTAGTGGCGCTTATCGTCATCGGCTTCTACCGGTCCGTGTCCGCGCAAGGCCTCACGCCAGCGCTTCAGGCGCGACACCTGCTTCCGCTCGTTCTGGCCGTAACGCTTCCTTACTCACGTGGCTTCGCCAACATCTCGACGAGAGCGATCATCAGAACACTGACGGTCGCGGCGGTCGCGATCGCCATCGCCGCGATGCTGCGGCTGCTCAGCGGCTACGAAACGACGTCAGCGCTCGGCGCGCAGCGGATATACCAGACGTGGGAGCCGTTCATTGCCGCGGGCCTGTTCTTGGTCCTGCTCGCTTTCTGCCTCGTCGGTTCCAAGGTCTCCGCCTATCACTACGTCGGACTCGGGGCGGCGGCGATTCCCGTGATCTTCAGCTTCTTCCGCGTTGCGTGGTTCCTCTCAGTCGCGTTGGCACTGCTGATGGTCCTGTTCATCCGCGGCCAGAAGGGCCGCGCGTGGATCGTGATCGGGCTCGCCGCGGTCGCGATGACGCTGTTAAGTGTCGGCGCGATCAGCAGCCAGACAGGCCCGAGCTATGCAACGCAGATCGCCATGCGCGCGAACGACACTCACACGCCACTGGACTCGTACCGCGCACAGGAGTACGGCGCAGTGTGGCACGAGATCAAGAAGAACCCGGTGCTCGGCTCGGGCTTTGGCACCGAGTACATCGGAAACTGGACGCTCATTCGGTCGTGGGCCCACAACGCATACGAGTGGATGTGGTGGCGTCTCGGATTCTTCGGCCTCGTGGCGTTCGTCGCGTTCGTCCTGGGCGCCGCTGCGGCCGGCCTGGCCGCTTCGAGACGGCTCGAGGGAGATGATCGTGCGCTCGCGATCGGGTTGACGGCGTCGCTTATCTTCCTGATCGCTGCGGCGAATTACCACGAGAACTTCGAGAACTACCAGAGCAATCTCGTTAGCGGGCTCTTGATCGCGCAGATTCTCGTGCTGCGATCGCGCGCGGCCGCATCCACCGGAGAATGAAAGTCCGTCGCGGTACGGTCGGCGGCTGGCTGGCTGCGGCGAGCGGCGCACAGATGATGGCACTCGCGTTCGGAGCGGCGACAAACATCCTATACGCGCACTTTCTCGATCCGGCGCAGATCGGCCGGTTTGCAATCCTGCTGGCGCTCGCTGGCTGCGTCCTCGTCATTTCGGATGCAGGACTTCAGTCGCTACTTGGGCGAGAGGTGGCCGTCGGAAGCGTTTCCCCTCGCGTTGCTACGGGACTCTTACTCATCGCGGTTCCAACTACGATCGTCGTCGTCACCGGCCTCCTCTATGCCGTCGCCAGTCTCGGCGGTGTGTTGTTTTCGACGCCTGTGCTGTCGCTTTATTCGGGGCTGCTCGTGCTTGAGCTTGCTGTCGCCACGCACGCCTTTCAGGCGTCCCTTGCGCTCTTTCAGGGAGTTGGCCGATATAGTCGGCGCTCCGTAGCCGTCGCCGCCAACGGCTTTGCCACGACGGCGCTGACTGCGCTCGCGTTCGTTTCGGGCGGCGAGTTCGCGGCGGCTATTCACGCAACCGCTGCCGCATATCTCGGCGTGGCAATCGTTGCAGTCGGTCTGCTCGTGCGGGCGTACGGCATGGCACGGATCGCTTTCCCTGACTGGATGCAATCTGTGCGAAGGGCCTCGGGATTGTACGGCAACAACTTGCTGGGGTTCATGTCGTCGACCGCGGACGTTCTACTCGCCGCAGCTGTGCTACCGATTGCGACTGTCGGCTATTACCAGGTCATCAAGAAGGTTTCACTCGTTGCGCTGGCACCGCTAACAGCAGTTCTGCCGCTTGTTTATTCCCATCTTGCGCGGCTCGGCGAGGGGGCACGCGAGCCGTTCTATCGGAAGGTGCAGATCGTGGCGGCAGGGATGATCGCGATCGGCCTCATAATCGGGGCGCCGTTCGCAAGACCTGTTCTCGGGTTCGTGTTCGGCCCAAGCTACGCACAGCACGGCGGCATCCTCATTGCACTCGTGGGGATAGGAGCGCTTCAATTCACGCACAACCTGCTTGGCTACGTCGCGGCGTCGGCCGGCCGATTCATGCGCCCGCTAGCCATCAACGTGACCGTCGCCGTCACGGGAGGTTCGCTCGCTGTCTTCCTCGCCTACGTCGGCGGCCTGAATGGGTTTGTCGCTGGGCTTGCGATTGCGAACGCTTGCGGTGTCGTCGTTGGCATCCGGCTGGCCCTTGAGTTCGTGCCGAGAGAAGTCTTTGTCGCACCCGCTTCGCTCGTCGCTCTCACTGCTGCGACCGGTGCAGCGCTCGCGCTGTTCGTACTTCCACTGTCGGTGGGTGTGTCCTTGTCCATCGCGCTCGTTGTCGTAGCGCTCGGGTGCGCGGCGCTCCCACGGAACCGGCTCCAGCAGCTCTGGCGCGACTCGAGGCCGTTCGCGCTCCGGGATAGCTGATGCGCGTCGCCGTCGTCTGCGACTTCTTTCTCAAGTACGCGGAGCACCAGATGCGCGCACTCCGACAGGTCGGCGCGGACGTCGCGCTGCTCTGTCGCGACCACGCGTACGAATTCGGCGGCGACGAAAACGAGCGCGCGGCTGCGCTGTCGCGGATTGCGGCCGACGGTGTACACATCATCGAGGTGCCAGGGCGTGTCACCGCTGCCGCGCACGCGCCCGCCATTCTTCGTGCGCGTCGGGAGCTGCGCCGCTGGCGGGCGGACATTGCGCACGCGCACGACCTTTACGACCCGCGGTTGCTGTACGTGCTCGGTGGCGTTCCGCTCGTGACGACGATCCATGACGTGGTTCGGCACCCCGGCGCGCCCCGCCTGACGCGCGCCGAGAATGCGGTCCGTCGACTCTGGTTCCGACGCACGTCGCTCTTCCTTGTCCACGGGGAGCGCCTGCGGCACGAACTCACACAACAGGTCGGCGACGGGCGGGTCGCCGTGCTTCCGCTCGGGGCCGACGTCGCCGAGATGTTCGAGCCGCCGCCCGATGATCGCGTCGTGCTCTTCTTCGGGCGGCTCGAGCCTTACAAGGGCTTACCAGTGCTGCTCGAGGCGATGGAGGTGGTGCGACAAACGCGGCCGGACGTCGAGCTTATGATCGCAGGGTCGGGCCCTGAGGCGCGGCACCTAGTAGCGCGACCAGGCCTCCGCGTCCTGACCGGCTATGTCCCCGAGATCGAGGTCGATGCGCTGTTCCGGCAGGCGTCGCTCGTTGTGCTCCCGTATACAGAAGGGAGCCTGAGTGGCGTCGGCCTGCTCGCCGTCGCTCGCGGCATTCCGACGATTGTTTCGGATGTCGGAGCGCTGCCCGAAATCGCTCTCGACGCCAGCCATGTTGTCCCTCCAGGAGACGTAGCGGCGCTGGCACGGGCGATCCTAGCGCACGTCGATGCGGGGAGCGATATTCGCGCTGCCGTGCTCGAGCACGCACGACGGCGGTTCGCCTGGTCGGAGTACGCTGTGGCGTCGGTCGCGCTCTACAAGCAAGTGCTCGACCGTGGTCCGCCCGCGGAGGTGCGTGCGGCATGAGGATCCTCTTTGTCTGCCCGAACATGGAGGCGGGCGGAGCCGAGCGCCAGTGGGCGTCGGTGATCGAGGGGCTCGCCGGTCGAGGCCACGACGTCCAGCTACTGACGCTCGACGGCACCGGCGCGTTCTTCGACCGCCTTAAGGGCGCAGGCATCTCGTGCAACTACCTCGCGTTTCGCCGTCGTCTCGACCTCCGCGCTCTGGGGCGCGCGTACCGTGCAGCCGCCCGCTTCCGGCCGGATGTCATGGTGACCCGCGGCGTGAGCGCGCAGGTCGTGGTGGCGCCGCTCGCCGCGGTGCTGCGCGTCCCCGTCGTCACGACCATGCATGGCGGGGCACACCTCCCGGTCGGTCGGCATCGCCGGTGGCTGGTCCGGCTCACCGGCGCCCGCTCAACCGCGGCAGTGGCCGTGGCTGCGGATCAGCTGCCGAGCCTCGCGGCCGCCGGGTTCCGCGCTGACCGGCTGAACGTCATTCCGAACGGTGTCTCCGAGCGTGCGTTGCGGCCGTCGCGTCCCCGATCGGACGTCCGCGCAAAGCTCGGCCTGGATGACGGGAGGTTCTTCGCGCTCCTCGTGGCAAACCTCCGCGAGGAGAAGCGAGTCGACGTCTTCATCCGCGCGATCGCGGCCGCGGCCGCTGTCGAGCCGCGGATCGCCGGAGTGGTCGTAGGCGACGGCGCGCTCCGTAAGTCGCTCGCCGCACTCGCGGACGCAATCGGCGGACCTGTGCAAATGGTCGGCTACCGGGACGACGTGGCGGACCTCCTTTCGGCCGCTGACGTCGTTTGTCTCACGAGCGACGTGGAAGCGCTGCCGATGTGCGTGCTCGAGGCGATGGCGGCGGGGAGGGCGGTCGTCGCGACGAGGGTCGGCGACGTGACCGAGGCGGTCGTCGACGGCGAGACAGGAATCCTGGTCGAGCCCGGCGATGTCGCCGCGTTCGCCCTTGCGCTGGAGCAGCTCGCGGCCGATCCCACACGCGTGGCGGCGATGGGCTTCGCGGCGCGCGAGCGGCAGCAGCGTCTGTTCGCGCACGAGGCGATGCTGGACGCGTACGAGACGCTGCTCGCGTCCCCCGGACGTGCGACGGCCGTCGGCGCGCGATGCGAATCGGCAGCCAACCTTGCGAGAGACGCGGAATGAGGATCCTGGTCTTTACCAACATGTTCCCGACGGAGAGCGAGCCGGCGAACGGATCCTTCGTCTGCGACCAGGTCGAGGACCTGCGCGCGCTGGGAGTGGACGTCGATGTCCTTTCTTTCGACGGTAGAGCGTCACGCATGGAATATGCGCGGGGCGCCCGGCGACTGAGGACTGCCCTTCGGGCCGGCGACTTCGACATCGTCCACGCGCATTACGGACTCACCGGTGCCGTCGCGATGGCGCAAACGCGGATGCCGGTCGTCACGACCTTCCACGGCAGCGACACGGGGTACATCCCGTGGCAGAGACGCGTCTCGTGGGTCGTCGCGCGCGCTACCACGCCGATCTTCGTAAGTCGACTCGGCGCTGTCGGTTTGGGTCTGCCGAAGGCGATTGTTATTCCGGCAGGCGTCGACACGAACCAATTCGCACCCATGGACCCGGCTGAAGCACGGACGCGCCTCGGCTGGAACCGAGACCGGCGTTTCGTCCTGTTCCCCGGCGCGCGTCGCAATCGCGCCAAGGGCGTCGACCTGTTCGACGCGGCCGTGCGTCTTGCCCAGTCCGAACTTCGCGACATCGAGCCAATCGCGCTCGAAGGCTTCTCACGCGAAGAAGTCGTGCTGGTGATGAACGCGATCGATGCGGTGATGATGACGTCCGAGTCCGAGGGATCCCCGGTGACGATCAAAGAAGCGCTCGCCTGCGGCAAGCCCGTGGTTTCCGTCGCAGTCGGCGACGTCCCCGAGATGATCGACGGCCTCCCGGGGTGCGCGAATTGCCCGCGCGACGCGGCGGCGCTCGCGACGGCGCTCGTCTCTGCCGTCGAGCACGCAGGCCGCGCCGAGCTTCGCGAGCGCGCCAAGGACTACGAGCGAGAGAAGATGGCGTTGCGCGTGCTCACTGTCTACGAGACGTGCTTTTCGACCAGGGGCCGGCGCGTACATGCTTAGCTCTGTTCGCCGTCGCGGTAGGCGACGGATTTGCGTCGTCGTTCATGGTCCCTACTCAAGTGACCCTCGCGTCGTCCGGCTCGTCCGCGTTGCGATTTCAGAGGGATATGAGGTCGACGTGATCGCGAGCCTACGGGAGGGCGAGCCACGGTGCGAGCGGCAGGACGGCCTGCGCATCTTCCGGATTCCGGTCGTGCACGAGTCCGGACGGCCCATACGCGGTGTCCTGTGGGAGTACTGCGCGTTCACGAGCTGGGCCTTCGTGCTCGCCTCTCGTCTGGCCTTCACTCGACGGTACGACATCGTCCATGTGAACAACCCGCCGGACTTCCTGCTCGTGACGGCGCTCGTGCCGAGGCTCTTGGGCGCGCGGATCATCTTCGACGTGCACGATCTTGCCCCGGATCTCTTCAAGATGCGCTTCGGCGACCGGGCGTATGCAGGCGCCGCCGATCGCGCGATGCGCTTCGTCGAGCGCCTCGCTGCGGCATGCGCGGACGCGGTCGTCACCGTTCACGACCCTTATGCGCTGGAGCTCCGGACGCGGGGAGTGCCTGCCGAGAAGATCACCGTTGTGCTGAACAGCGTCGACGAGGCGTTTCTGCCAACGAAGCCGCGCGCGCCGGCCGAAGGACAGTTTCGGATCGTCTATCACGGCACGATGAACGTCCACTACGGGATCGAGATGCTCGTCGATGCGGCCGCGGCAGTGCGAGAGCAGCTTCCGCATGTGTCGATCGAGCTGTACGGCGCGGGTGACGCGCTCCCTGCGGTGCGTACCCGCGTCGCCGCCGCCGGCCTGGAGGACTTCGTGAATATTCATCCGCGCTTCCTCCCGCTCGGCGAAGTGCTGAGCCGAGTGCAGAATGCGTCGGTGGGAGTCGTCGCGAACCTCCCGATCGAGCGGAACGAGCTCGTCTTGCCGACGAAGCTCTTCGAGTACGTCGCGATGCGCGTCCCGGTCGTGTCGTGCGATCTGCCGACGATTCGACGCCATTTCAGCGGAGGCGAGGTGCGCTTCTTTGAGGCAGGGAATGTGCAGGCGCTGGTCGACGCGTTGCTCGACGTGGCGCGCGACCCGGTCGCTGCGGCCATGCGGGCGGATGCTGCGTACGAGCGCTACCGCGAGTACCGCTGGGGCGTCAGCGCTCGCCGCTACGCGGAGCTCCTACACAGGCTCGCGGCCTGACGTGTTCGTCGCTCCGCACGCGATCGGGTTCCTCGATGACCTCCGAGTCCCGTACGCCGCGGACGCCGCCGCCGGCCATCTGAGCCCGCCCAGCCTCGTCACGATCGCGGCGGCCGAGGGGAGCCTCTCGTGGCCGTCGCCTCAGCGGTCGCCGTCTCTGCGGACACTCGGCGAGATCCGGATCTACGCCGGCGTGATGCCTGACGACGAGCTCCAGCCGCTCCTGCAGGGCCCCGGCCGCTGGCACCGGCGGGCGGAGCTTCTCGACGCTGCGGGCGAGTCCGCCGGCTCGATTTGGGGCGACTCCGCGGGGCGGATCGTCCTGCCGTTCGATCCGAACGAGGCGATCCGTTCGCTCCTTGCCGAGTCCTACCAGGCTGTCGAGTCGGCGGCCACCGTGCGCGCCATGAGGCAACTCGCGCTGCGGTCGTACTATCTCGCGCGGCCGGTGCTGCCGCGGCGCCTTCAGATCGCGATGCGGCGCCTGTTCAGCCGTCTCCGGCGGCGTACGACCTTTCCGCGGTGGCCGATCGAGCCGTCGCTGCACGACCTCTACGGCTACCTACTCGAGCTCCTCGCCGAGGCCGCCGGAGAGCGGGTCCCGTGGCTGCGGCCGTGGCCGCGCGGCCGCTCGTGGACGCTAGTCCTGACGCACGACGTCGAGACGGCGTTCGGCCGCGACAACGTGAACCTCATGCGGGATCTCGAGCGTCGTCTCGGGTTCCGTTCCTCGTGGAACTTCGTCCCGCGGCGGTACGAGGTGTCCCATGAACTCGTGGAGGAGCTCTCGACCGACGGCTTCGAGGTCGGGGTCCATGGGTTGTACCACGACGGCCGCGACCTCGCTTCGCGGTCGCTGCTCGAGGAGCGCCTGCCCGAGATCTGCGCCTATCGCGACCTGTGGGGCGCCACGGGGTTCCGCTCCCCTGCCACGCATCGCGGCTGGGAGCTGATGCCGCTGCTCCCGTTCGACTACGACTCGTCGTACCCGGACTCCGACCCGTTCGAGCCGCAGGGCGGAGGCTGCTGCAGCTGGCTGCCGTTCTTCAACGAGCACCTTGTTGAGCTACCGATCACGCTCGTGCAGGACCACACGCTGTTCGTGATCCTCGGCGAGGCGGACGAGCGCCTCTGGCTCGAGAAGGCGCGGTACCTTCGCGACCGCGGTGGGATGGCGCTGCTCATCACGCATCCGGACTACATGACCGATCCGGCGCGGCTGTCCGCGTATGAGCGGTTTCTCTCCGCCTTCGGTGACGACGAGAAGCTGTGGCGGGCGCTGCCGCGGGAGATCAGCGACTGGTGGCGACGCCGCGCTGCCTCGGCGATCGTCCGCGATGGGAGCGGCTGGCGCGTCGATGGCCCGGCGGCGGACGCGGCCGACATCGCGTTCGCGGACCCGCTGCGCTCACGTCACGCCGCGTAGCGGTAGAGCGCGGCGCCGATCGCGCGGCAGACGACGGGTGGGCTGCGGCGGATGATGGCCGCGAGCAGCGCTCCGGCACGGCCGGTGCCGTGGCTCGCCGCGCGCGCCGTGCCGCCGATCGTCGAGTACTCGAGTGGCGTCTCGGCTGCGCCCCACGACGTCTTGAACTCGCGCAGCCCCCGGTTGTCGAGATCTGTGCGCCCCAAGTTGAAGATTGCGTAGCCGTCGCGGCAGCCGCGCTCGATCGCGCGCCAGAAGAGCAGGTTGTTCGGGCGTAGCTCCCAGTGGCGGGCGTCGGACGCGCCGTACTTGTACGTCATCGTTCGGTTCCAGGCGAGGAACACCGCCCCGGCGATCGGCTGGCCCTCGTGGTAGGCGAGCAGGACGAAGCCGAACTTCTGCGCGAGCACGTCGCTCCACAGGCGCTCGAAGAAGCGCCGCGGCTGAGCCGGGACGCCCTGGCGTCGTCGGGTATCGAGGTGGAGCCGGTAATAGGCGTCGACGAAGTCAGCGGCCGTCGATGTCTCGACGACCTCGACGCCCTGGCGCTCGGCTTTCCGGATGTTCCGGAGCACCGACGAACGCGTGAAGCGCCGCGCGACGGCGGCGGGATCCGCGTCGAGCTCGAGCGTGTGCATAACGGCCGCCACCGCGACTCGTGCGCCCGGCCCTTCCACCGGCGCGCGAACTTCGACGACACGCGCGCCCCGTTCCGCGCGCAGGCGGTCGAGCTCCTGCACGAGTCGCGCCGACGCTTCGGTCGTTCCGAGGATCGGACAGTAGTCGGTGAACGGAAGCGCGACCCAGCGGGCGGGGCCGAACGGCTGTTTCACGACCACAATCGGGATCCCGGCGACGACTGCGCCGTCGGGACCAAGCTCCGCGACCGCAAACGACTCGAACCCGTAGGTCCCGGCGACGACCCTCGTCCACACGGGATGGTGGAAGATCTGCGCGTCCGGCGTAGCCGCGATGAACGCGAGCCAGCGCGGGTCGTCGAGCGCGAGCTCAGTCGCCATCGGCGTCGACAGTTCGCAGGAATCGTGCAGGGCTTCCCACCACGATTGTCGACGGCGCGACATCGCGCGTGACGACGGAGCCGGCGCCGACGACGGCGCGCGACCCGATCGTCACGTTCGGCAGGACGATCACACCTGCGCCGATCCACGCGTCGTCCTCGATCACAATGCGTCCGATAACCGGAGGGATCACCTCGCCGACTCGCGATTTATTCGCATGCGACGACAGCACGAGCAGCACACGCTGTGCGATCGCGACTCGGTCGCCGATCACAAGGCTGCGCTCACGCCTGCCAAGCTCGTCGGTCACCATCAGCCCCTCGCCGATGTACACCTCCGCGCCGACGTCGTAGCCGGCGGCGCGCAACGCGCCGACGCGCGCGACGTTCAGCGGCAGGGTTCGCGCAGCGAGGAGCGCGAGCTTGCGCCGGACGGCCGCGTTCACTCCGCTCGCTCCGCGGTGCGGAGGAGCGCCTGCACCCGATCCAGCTCCTCTGGTCGGACGAACAAGAAGTTGTGGATATAGGCCGGGTCCATCGCCTCCTGGAGCGTCTCGCCTTCGACGAATCGCAGCTGGTCGCGCTCGAGGTCGAAGTCGTCGAGCGGCATGAACGTCGTGCTGCGGAGCGCGAGCCCGGCGTAGCCGAGCACCGCCAGTCGCTTGAAGACGTCGCAGATGCTGGTGTCCTGGTGCCGCTGCTCGATTTCGATGAGGAGGTGCGGCAGCGACCGGCGGAGCGTCTCGGCAGCGCCGGCGAGAACGGCCGCCTCGTGACCCTCGACGTCGCACTTTACAAACGCGACGGGTCGTCCGGCCGGCAGTTCGTCGTCGAGGCGGCGCAGCGTGACCGGAACCTCGACAAAGGTGGCGCCACTCCAGGTCGACGGAGGCGACACCGACGCCATGCCGGTGATCTCTTGACTGTCGAGAACCGGCACGTGGAGCTTTGCCGTGCCGGCCTCGTTCGACAATCCGACGGGGTGAACAATGACATTGCGTCGACGGCGCGCGATCGCGGCGAGGTGCTCCCCGTGCGCGGGGTTCGGCTCGAACGCGTGCACCTCGCCGCGGTGCCCGACGAGACGGCTGAGTCGCGTCATGAAAAGGCCGCGGCTTGCGCCGATATCGATCGCGACGTCGCCTTGCTGGACGAGCCGGTCGACGGAGAGGAGCGTCAGGTCGCCATTTCGCCGATACTTTCTCCAGGCGAGGTCTGCCTGGAGCGACGGGCTGACGCGTCCGGCCAACCTGATCGCGACTCCGCCCGGGTCGGTCACACGTCCCCTCTCACCGGCGACGTTGTCGAGTGAGGCTCCACGTCATCAGCTGAAGCTATCGAATCGGCGCGGTGTGCTCGGCGCGGCTTCAGCGCGTGCGAGCGTCGCTTGTCCCACTCGACGACGGTGCTGCTCGGAAGTCGACTGCGACGTGGTCGAACGCGACGGGCAACTCGAAGTCGGATGTCGAGACGGGGACGCCGCCGGTCGCGGAGGTGTCCGGCTGGTGGCCCAGGACGATTGGCTCTTACCGGTACTCAGGGTCGCTGCAGACATCGGCGGGCGCCGCTAAGCACGAGCGCTACCTACGCGACCAGCTGCGGTTCGCGCGGGTCCGGTTGCGATGACGGATGTGCGCGCGAATAGGCCCTCGGGCTTTAAGCAAGGGCGGCTGAGCTGCGTGCTGCACGGCCCTGGCCTTGGTCGCCAGCAAGTGGTCTGCGGCCGCGAAGGTCGACGCGACGACGAAGTTATCGTGCGAGACCGACACCGGCGCTCCATTGGGGCTCCGGTAGAGGCCGATCTTGTCGGCGGTGTACATCGTCGAGCCGTCGGGCTCCCCAGCTCCACGCTGTGCTCGTTCGGCTTTTGAAGTCGTCGGAGAAGCGGATGCCGGGAGCTCGGTGACTAGCTGAAGCCGTCGGGACGAAAGTGAGCGCCACTATGAGCGAGGCGAGCGCACCGCAGACGCGGGTTGGGAAGGTCTGAACCACGCTCGCGCGCGCCGTGTCGCAGCCGTAAGACAAGTGAAACTCCTTGGTCGGACTCGCGCGCGATGAGTCGCGCTATCTGGCTGATCGTCAGGGCGCGAGGATCGCCCAATCCCCTTTCTGGAGGGGTCACAGACAGCCCGCCCATTGACTTCGGACGTAGCCGTTGGCACGTTTCCTCGCTTGAACATTTACGAACAAGTGCTCGCCGCACGTCTCCCCGAGTACGACGACTGGTTCTACCGGTACTGCGGCGACCTGGCGACACCCGAAGGAGCCGAGCGTGACCATCGGTACCTCCGAGACATGCTCCGGCTCGCGCGGTTCGACCCCGAGGGAAAGACCGTGATCGACGTCGGTTGCGGCTTCGGGTTCACACTCTTAACCCTCGCTGATTGGGGGGCTCGGTGCGCGCTCGGCATCGACAGCTATAAGCCGATGATCGACACGGTGAAGGCCTACTTGCGCCTGATCGATCCTGCTGTGGCTGAACGAATTAGCGTCGAGGTTGGTGACGCTGCAGTTCTTCCCTACCCGGATGAAACGGCTGATCTCGTGATTTCGAAAGAGGCGATCTCCCACTACCGCGACGTTCAGGGTTTTCTGCGTGAAGCGCACCGGGTCCTCTGTTTCGGCGGCAGGATGGTAATCGTCGACGGCAACAACGGCGCGAATCCACGAATCGTCCGTGAGACACGAAGGATTTGGCGCGCCTTCGAGCGCGGCGACGTTGGAGAAGTCGAGGGGCACGACCCCGGGATCCCTTACCGGCAGAGGCGGCTAGAGATCGTGCGTGCCCACGCGCCCGATCTTGACGCCGAGTGCGTTGCTGATCGAACCTTTGGGATGACCAAGGCAGAGGTGGAACGGGCTTGCGACGCGGTCCGAAGCGGCGGCTTCGTCGAACGACCCTACGACGCAGCCGCTGTGCCGCTAGATCCTGACACCGGCGCCGTGATCGAAAGACTCTTCGATCCGTTCCAGCTCGGAAGAGAGATCGCCGAGATGGGCTTCCGTGTCACCGTTCGCGGATACTGGGGCGGCGCCCAAGGCAAGAGGCATGTACGCGCCGCTAACCGCTTCCTCTCTCTCGGATCAAGACTGACGATGAGTACGGCACGTGCGTTCATGATCGCTGCCTGGAAACGCTAGGCGCGACAGTCGGCGCCTCGCCGAGGCTCGCCGAACACGGGTGAGGGCTTAGAGCGGTGGGAGTTCTTCGGTTTCTTGGTCGCGCCGTAACCACGATTTGCCCGCGCGACGACTTGACGAGCGCATCGCTCACCGCTTCGCGCGCGAGAGCGCGCGCGCAGGATTCCCTGCGACCATCTCACCTGCCGCTATGTCTCGCGTGACCACAGCTCCCGCGCCGACGAGCGCGCCTGGGCCGATTTCAATTCCTCCGACGATTGTGGCCCCAGAGCCGATGCTCGCGCCGTGGCGGACAACCACTGTGGAAAACTCCCAGTCGCCTTCCCCCTGGAGGTCCCTTGCATCGTTGGTGGCTCGCGGATACTTGTCGTTGATGAACATCACGCCGTGGCCGACGAAGACCTCGTCCTCGATCGTGACGCCGTCGCAGATGAAGGTGTGACTCTGGATCTTGCAGGCCGCGCCGATGACCGCGCCGCGCTGGATCTCGACGAAGGTCCCGATACGCGTGTTGTCGCCGATGCGGCAGCCGTAGAGGTTGGTGAAGGGGTGGACGATCACGTTCTCGCCGAACTCGACGTCGTCGATCAGGCGGTGCGAGGCGTCGTTGACGGGGCCGTCAGCCATTGCCGAAGAAGGCGGTGACCGATTCGATGACTGCCTCGGCTTGATCTTCGGTCATACCCGGAAAGATCGGAAGCGAGAGGCACTCCGCCGCCAGTGCCTCGGCAACGGGGAAGGACCCTCGGCCGTAACCGAGGCGCGCGTACGCAGGACACAGGTGCGGCGGTTCGGGGTAATGCCGGCCCGCGCCGATTCCTCTCTCGGCGAGAAACTCGGCGAGTGCCTCCGGGTCTCCGGTTCGCACGACATAGAGGTGCCAGACGGGCTCGCTCCCTTCGGGAACCCGGGGCAGTCGCAGATCGCCAACGCCTTCCAGGGCCTGGTCGTAGAACTGGGCGAGGGCGCGCCTCTGCGCATTCCATTCGTCGAGAAGCGGCAGCTTGTGGAGGAGGACCAGCGCCTGGATCGTGTCGAGGCGGGCGGTGTAGCCCTCGAGAGTGTGGCGGTACTTCGCTGTCTGGCCATGCTCTCGAAGGGCCTTGACGCGAGAGGCAAGCTCGGCGTCGTTGGTCACCAGCGCCCCCGCGTCTCCCATCGCTCCGAGGTTCTTTGCCGGATAGAAGCTGAAGGCCGCCGCAAGCCCAGAGGCGCCGGCGCGAAGACCATCCCGACCGGCACCGTGCGCCTGGCAGGCGTCCTCGATGATCGCCAGCCCGTGTCGCTCGGCGATTGCAGACAGGGAGCGCATATCTGCCATCTGGCCGTAGAGGTGCACAGGGACGATGAACCGGGTCCGGGAACCGATTGCCTGCTCGACAGCGTTGGCGTCGAGGTTGTAGTCCGTCTCGCCGATGTCGACGGGCACCGGCACGCCGCCGGCCTGAGTGACGGCTTCGAAGGTTGCGACGAACGTGTGCGCAGGGATGATGACCTCATCTCCCTCGTCGAGGCCTGCGGCAAGAAGGGCTAGGCGGACGGCATCGAGGCCGCTCCCGACTCCGGCGCAGTGCTGACGATCGCAGTAGCGCGCAAATTCAGTCTCGAAGACGGCGACCTGCGGTCCGTTCGTGAACGTTCCCGAATCGATGAGCTCCGAGATCTCGGCCAGGATCTCTGCTTTGAGCCCGTCGTGCATCGGAGCGAGGTCGAAAAAGGGAACTCGCGCAAGGGCGGCAGGCAGCACCTGTCTCTTTGCCATGCTTTCAAGGTAGTTGCTCGACCGCGGAGCGTCCATACGGCTGAAGCGCGCAGGAGACCGGGAACGCACCATTCGAAATGGTTCGCCTGAGGTTCGGAAGGACGATTGAGCGACCCTTCTTGTGCAACTAGCGTGAGTAGTCCAAGAGATGTCGGAACAACTTGTCGTTCCATCACCGGTGGTCGCCTTGCGTCGTGAGCTGAATGATCGGCTCGGGCGCGCGCTGCAGGCGATCCCGGCTTCTCTCGCTCTCATCGGAACTCTCACGCTAGGCGCGTCGAACGGCGGCTATTTCCCGGTCGCCTGGGGCTGGGCT
Source organism: uncultured Gaiellales bacterium (assembly GCA_964591295.1). Classification (GTDB taxonomy): domain Bacteria; phylum Actinomycetota; class Thermoleophilia; order Gaiellales; family Gaiellaceae; genus VAXT01. Next base: position 59,192 of record CAZQAG010000005.1, read on the forward strand.
GCGCTCGCTCTTCTGTGGGTCGCCGGTGTTGCTCTGCTCGTTCGATCGAAGATCTCGATAAGCCCGCTCGAGCTCGCGTTTCTCGCCGGCTTGACGGTGTTTGGCTTCTGGGTCGCGCTCAGCGCTAGCTGGTCAGCGAGCAGCGGATCCCTCTACGAAGCCGAGCGCATGCTCGTCTACGTCGCAGGCGTTGCGGCGGTTCTCGTCGTCGCCCGTCGCCGATCCTACGGCCGGCTGCTTGCGGGAGCACTGATCGGGATTACCCTCGTTTCAGGCTACGGCCTCGCGACAAGGCTCTTTCCGGAACGCCTCAGCACCTACGACCCGGTTGCGGTCTACCGTCTCTCGGAGCCGATCGGCTACTGGAACGCGCTCGGGATCTTCGCGGTCATCGGCGTGCTCCTCGCGCTCGGGTTTGCCACGCGCGGGCGAGCGGCGACCTCGCGGGCGCTCGCTGCGTCCGCGATCGTCCTCTTGCTGCCCACGATCTACTTCACTTTCGGCCGCGGGCCGATGTGGGCACTCGGGATCAGTCTCGTCGCTCTGGTGGCATTTGCTCCGCGTCGATTGCAGCTCGTCACCGCGATGTTCGTCGTCGGTCTTCCCGGGGGCGCCGCCGTGTGGCTCGGTTCGCGCTTCGACGCTTTGGGTCGTCAGAGCTCGCCTCTCGCCGACGCTTCTCGCCAAGGCCATCGCTTTGCCCTGGAGGTCTTCGTCCTGATGGCGCTCGCCGCGCTGGCGATGCTCGCCTTTGTCGCCCTAGAGAAGCGCGTCGCGATCCCTCGGGCCGCCCGCCGCGCGTATGCGGGAGCTCTGCTGCTCGCAGTCGTCCTTGGACTCGCTGCCGTGTTTGCACGGTTCGGCAGCCCGCCTACGCTCGTCGACAGGGCCTACGAGTCCTTCAAGGCGCCCCCGGTGGGAATTGGCGCACCGGGCTCCAATCTGAGCAAACGCTTTCTCAGCTTGTCGAGCAATGGGCGCCTCGACATGTGGACCGTGGCTCGCCGGGATTTCGAGGAGCACCGGTTGGTCGGCTCCGGAGCTGGCAGCTACGAGCAGTACTGGTTGCAGCATCGCCCCGCGCCGATGATGGTGCGCGATGCGCACAGCCTCTACGCGGAGACGCTCGCCGAGTTCGGGGCGATGGGGCTCGTACTCCTTCTCGTGGCCCTGGGCGTGCCGCTCGTTGCCGCGGTGAAGGCTCGCCGGCGCCGGCTCGTACCTGCGGCGTTCGCCGCCTATGTGGCGTACCTCTTCCACGCCGGCGTCGACTGGGACTGGGAGATGCCGGCCGTGACGCTGACGGCCCTCTTCTGCGGCTGCGCGATCCTGCTTGCCGCTCGCCGGGACGGAAGGCCGATCACGCTCTCGTCGCGGATGCGCGCAGGCGCTCTCGCCGCGACGCTTGCGCTCTCCGCCTTCGCGTTGGTCGGGCTGATCGGAAACGAGGCCATCTCTGAGAGTCGCGCGCACGTACGCGCAGGGGAATGGAACGACGCCGAAGCCGAAGCGCGAACGGCGATCCGCTGGAAGCCGTGGTCTTCCGCGGGCTGGAAGCAGCTCGCGGAGGCCCAGCTCGGCGCCGACGACCTCACTGGGGCGCACGCGAGCTACAAGAAGGCGCTCGAGAAGGATCGGAACGACTGGAATCTCTGGTTCGACTACGGCCTGCTCAGCGAGGGGCGCGAGCGCCGCGAGGCCATCGCGCGCGCCAGGGAGCTGAACCCACTCAGCCCCGAGATCGCCGTTGCGCTCGAGGCGCTCCGGGGAACCACGAAACGTGGTGCCGCAAGGGCCGGGAAATGAGCCGCTGAGCCGATGCGGAATCGCCCCGGCGATGCCAAGGTTTGATCGGAATGTTCGCGCGCGACCCGCTAGCTCACCCTGAAGCGCTCATCGAGCGCGTGTACGCGTACATCGCGTACCGGATCGGCGAGGGCCCGGACGCCGAGGACGCGACGAGCGAGGTCTTCGAGCGCGCGACCAGGTACCGCCACACGTACGACGCGCAGAAGGGCGAGCCGATCGTCTGGCTCATGGGCATCGCACGGCGCTGCGTCGACGAAGCGCGGCGGGGCATGTCCACGCAACGGTTCGAGGTTCCGGACGTCGCGGCGCCCGGCGACCTCGAGGAGGACGCGATCGCACGGCTATCGTTCCGGGCCGCACTCGACCAGCTCGACCCGCGCGACCGAGAGCTGCTGGGCCTCCACTACGGGGCCGATCTGACCGCGCGGAGGATCGCCGAGCTCCTCGGGATGCGGACGAACACCGTCCAGGTCGCGCTTCATCGCGCGATCGCGCGCCTGCGCGAGGCCTCGAGCGAGACCGAGGAGAGCGCCGGCGCTGGCCCGGCGGCCTCGCGCGCGCTGTAAGCATTTTCGGGGGCCGGTCTGTAAAGGGGTACGTCAACGACCCCTGAGGAGAAAAAGTGAGCAGATTCTGGAAGCGAACAGACCTCGACAGCGAGCGCCCGGCGTATCGGCCGCGGCCCCGCGCTGAGTTCGCGCGCGCGCTCGCGGACGACGTTCGTACAAGCCATCGCGCCACGTCGCCTCGGCTGCGCCTCGCGTTCGCAGCCGGGCTGACGCTGGCGATGCTCGTCGCACTCGCGACGTTCGGCGGCTTTGGGTACGCCGCGAGCGGCGTGAAGGCGCCGGTCAAGGTGGTCAAGTCCGTTTTCTTCGCGAAGAAGACGTCGCGCAAGGCCAACACGTACGCGGACACTCCCGCGGGCAACCAGTACCGCGGGATGAAGTGCATGATCAACCACAAAGGCCGCATCATCGAGGTCGCGGGCGAGGCAGTGCCGGCGCACCAGCGGCACGGCGATACGGTTATCTCCTGTCGCCCGCGCTAGCGCTTCTCTGACGCAAGTATCGAAGCGGAGGCCCTCGTGGCCTCCGCTTCGCTTTGTCCGACGGGAGGCGCCGCTACGCTCTGACCGGAGGTACGCGGCCTGAACGCAACCGCATCGAGCACCGCGAAACCCCGATCGGCCGCGCCCGTTCGCGGCGCGCTGCTCGCGGTCGGCCTTGCCGTCGCCGTCGGGGCGATGGCCTTCGCAAGCGGCGGGTACTTCCCCACCGCGTGGAGTTGGGGAGCTCTCGTCGCGCTGACTGTCGTCGCCGGGTTCCTCGTCGCCGGCGAGGCGACCAGTCCGTCGACGCTCGCTCTCGCCACGCTCGGCGGGCTCGCGGCCTTCTCGGCCTGGACCTGGCTCGCGCTGCTCTGGAGCGACGACCGTGCCGCGACCGTGCTCGAAGGGCAGCGCGCTCTGCTCTACGTGTCCGTCCTCGCCGCTCTCGTGCTCCTCGTGCGGCGCTCGACGGTGCCGCTCGTGCTCGCGGCGACGCTCGTCGCGATCTTCCTCGCCTCGGGGTACGGCCTGCTCACGCGGCTCTTCCCCGAGCGGCTCGGCGTCTTCGACCCGATCGCTGCGTACCGGCTCGAGGAGCCGCTCACCTACTGGAACGCGCTCGGGGTCTTCGCCGCGATGGGCGCGCTGCTGGCGCTCGGGTTCGCGGCTCGCGCCCAGAGCGTCGTTGGCCGAGCGCTTGCGGGCGCATTGCGCGCACGTTTGCTACGGCGAATGGATCCTCGCATCTCGACTCCAGAGGTCACTAAACACCCTTGCGTGAGGCAACGGGCAAGACTGTCACACAGTGGCGCGCCGCGCGGGCAGCGGCGCGCCCGAGACGATCGCCGCCGGCAACCTCCTGAGTGAGCCAGTCGGCGAGCGCTCCGCCGCCCACGGCCCGCACTGCGCCCGAGAGGCCGATCGACCGAAGATCCGGTGAGTGCGCGTCGCTAGCGAGCATGTGCGCGAGCCCACGCTTGACGAGCGCGAAACCCGTCTTCTTCGGCGCCTTGCCCAGGCGACCTTCCACCGAACCGTGACCTGGACGAGCGCTCCCGCATCGACGAGCGGACGGAGCTTCTCCGGGTCATCCTGCACGTCAGGGTTCCGCTCGGGGTGGGAGAGGACGGACGTCGTCCCGCTGGGTCCGCCGTAGCAGTCCGGCATGGGGTCCAGGCAGAGATGTCATCAAATCCGATCTCTTGTCCGGATATCGAGGACGACGTCGCGAAGGATCTGGTCCAGAGACCTGGTCGGCTGCCAGTCGAGCACCTCGCGGATCTTCGTGATATCTGGGATCCGCCGAAACATGTCTTCGAAGCCCTGTTCGTATGCTTCGTCATAAGGAATCATCGTGATCTCGGAAGAGGAGTCTGTTGCCTTCACCACCTCTTTGGCGAGGCCCAGAATCGAGATCTCCTCGTTGGAGCCGATGTTGAAGACCTCGCCGTAGAGTTGCTCGTTCTGTAAGAGATCTGCCAGCGCCTTCACCACGTCGTGGACGTGGCAAAAGCACCGCTGCTGTGTGCCTTCGCCGTAAACGGTCAAGGGCTGATCGGCCAGCGCCTGCCGGACGAACGTGGGGACGACCATCCCGTACCGCCCGGTTTGGCGCGGTCCAACGGTGTTGAAGAGCCGGCCAACGACAACTGGGAGCTTCCGCTCCTTCCAGTAGGCGATTGCTAAAAACTCGTCGATTGCCTTGGAGCAGGCGTAGGACCAGCGGCCCTTCACAGTCGGTCCTAGCGTTAGATCCCCGTCCTCCCGGTAAGGGAGGTCCCGGCTCTTCCCGTAGACCTCGCTCGTCGAGGCGATGAACACGGGTCTCTTCTTTTTGTTCGCCTGCGCGAGCACGACCTCGGTGCAATGGACGTTGGTCTCGATCGTCCGGACAGGGCTCTCGACTATCAGCTGGACGCCGACGGCTGCGGCGAGGTGATAGACGCCATCCGTGCTATCGACCAATTCGGCGACGAGCGACGCGTTCGTTACCGAGTCGATCGTGTACTCGAAGCGGGGATGGCCCTTCAGGTGACGAATGTTGTCGATCGAGCCTGTCGAGAGATCGTCGAGAACATGAACGTGCTCTCCGCGCTGGAGGAGCTCATCGCAGAGATGCGAGCCGATGAAGCCGGCGCCGCCTGTAATCAAGAACCGCATGATTGTCCGAACTCTCCTTCCACTGCTAGTGGCCGCGACCCGGCAGCGGGCGGGCGGGGTTACCGTTCACTCTCTCGTCCGGCGCGACGTCTCGCGTGACGACGGCGCCGATCAGCGCCCCCTCGCCGATCCGGACGCCGCCGAGCACAACAGCTCCGGAGCCACGAGTGGCGCGGTGTCCGACCAGCGTAGGGAGGAGTTTCCAGTCGGCTTCCGTCCGGAGCTCTCCTGCCTCCGTGGTCGCACGAGGGAACTTGTCGTTTATGAAGAATGACGCCGTGGCACACGAACACCTCGTCGCCGATCTCAACGCCGTCGCAGATGAAGGCGTGACTCTGGATCTTGCAGTTCGCGCCCACGACGGCTCCCCGCTGGATCTCGACGAAGGGGCCGATGCGGGTATTGTCGCCGATTCGGCAGCCGTAGAGGTTCGTGAACGGATGGACGATGACGTTCTCGCCGAATTCCACGTCGTCGATCAGGCGATGTGGCGCGTCGTTGGCGGGCCCGCTAGCCATTTTCAAAAAACTCGACAATCGTCTCAACGACCGCGGTTGCCTGACCCTCGGTCATGCCTGGGAAGATAGCTGCATTCTCGACCGCGTCGACATCGATGTTGTAGTCGGCTTCGCTGATGTCGACGAGCACCGGAACACCGCCCGCCTGGGTCACAGCCTCAAGAGTCGCGATGAACGTCCCGCAGGGACGATCACCTCGTCTCTTGGCTGGAGTCCGACGCGATTAAGCCTAGCCGGAGGGCGTCGAGACCCGCTGCCAACCCCCACACACTGCTGTCGACCGCAGTAGCGGACAAATTCGGCCTCGAAGGCGGCGATCTGCGGTCCGTTGGTAAAAGCTCCGGAATCGATGAGGTCCGAGATCTCGGCCAGGATCTCCGCCTTGAGCCCGTCGTGCATCGGGGTGAGATCGAGAAACGGAACTCGCGCGAGGGCAGCAGGCAAAACCTGTCTCTTTGCCATGCTTTCAAGGTAGTTGCTCGATCGCGGAGCGTCCATAGGGCAGAAGTGAGCGGAGACTGGGAAACGCACCATTCGCAATGGTTCACCCGAGGTTCGGAAGGCCGATTGAGCGACGCTTCTTGCGCAACTAGCGTGAGTAGTCCAAGAGATGTCGGAACAACTTCTCGTTCCAGCACCGGTGGTCGCCTTGCGTCGTGAGCTGAGTGATCGGCTCGGACGCGCCTGTGGGTCGCCGGCGTTGCGCTGCTCGTTCGATCGAAGATCTCGATAAGCCCGCTTGAGCTCGCGTTTCTCGCCGGCTTGACGGTGTTTGGGCTCTGGGTCGCGCTCAGCGCTAGCTGGTCACCGAGCAGCGGATCCCTCTACGAAGCGGAACGCATGGTCGTCTACGTCGCAGGCGTTGCGGCCGTTCTCGTCGTTGCCCGGCGCCGATCGTACGGCCAGCTGCTTGCGGGAGCGCTGATCGGGATTACCCTCGTTTCAGGCTACGGCCTCGCGACGAGGAATCTTCCCGGAGCGCCTACGCATCTATGACCCGATAGCGGTCTACCGCCTCTCGGAACCGCTCGGCTACTGGAACGCGCTTGGGATCTTCGCGGTCGTCGGCGTGATGCTCGCGCTTGGGTTTGCCACGCGCGGGCGAGCGGCGACGTCACGGGTCCTCGCTGCATCCTCGATCGTCCTCTTGCTCCCCACGATCTACTTCACCTTCGACCACAAAGGACGAATCATCGAAGTTGCAGGCGAAGTCGTTCCTGCGCACATGCGGCACGGCGATCCTCCGCCGATAGAGTGCCACCCGCGCCACTAGCTCGACAGTAGACGCTAAGCACGGGATCCTCGATCGCTTCCGGGCTGAAGCCGCCTTCCGGCCGGAAACGCGACTACGCTCTGACTAGGTGGCATCCAGGTCGGCAGCAGCGGCTGGGGCGGCGCGACTCGATCTCGGTCGGGTGGTTCTCGGGGTCGCCGTCGGGCTTGGCCTTGCCGTAATCGCCTTCGACAGCGGGGGCTACTTCCCGACCGCCTGGAGCTGGGGCGCGCTCGTCGCGCTGACGGTGGTCGCGGCGGTGCTCGTGCTCGGCGAGCCCGTTCGCCCATCCTGGTTTTCGCTCGCCTCGCTCGGCGGGCTCGCCGGCTTTGTCGCCTGGACCTGGCTTGCGCTGCTCTGGAGCGACGACCGGGCCGCGACGGTGCTCGAAGGGCAGCGCGCGCTGCTCTACCTGTCCGTCCTCGCCGCTTTCCTGCTCCTCGTGCGGCGCTCGACGGTGCCGCTCGTGCTCGCGGCTACGCTCGTCGCCACCTTCCTCGTCTCGGGGTACGGCCTGCTCACGCGGCTCTTCCCCGAGCGGCTCGGCGTCTTCGACCCGATCGCTGCGTACCGGCTCGAGGAGCCGCTCACCTACTGGAACGCGCTCGGGGTCTTCGCCGCGATGGGCGCGCTGCTGGCGCTCGGGTTCGCCGCTCGAGGGCATGGCCTCGTCGGCAGAGCGTTTGCCGGCGCAACGCTGCCCGTGTTCTTCGCGACGATCTACTTCACGTTCAGCCGCGGCTCGTGGGTCGCGGCTGCGATCGCGGTTGCAATCGCGGTCGCCGTCGACCCGCGCAGGCTGCAGCTGCTGCTCGCGGCTCTTGCGCTTGCCCCGGCGCCCGCGCTGGCCGTAATCCTCTCGTCGAACCAGAAGGCGCTGACGCGAACCGACTTGGATGAAGCGGCGGCTTCGCAGGCGGGGCACCGCCTGGCGGTCTACCTGCTCCTCCTGGTCGCAGTGTCGGCGCTCGTTGCCCTCGGCCTCGCGCTCGCCGAGCGGCGTGTCGTGCCCGCGCGCCAGGTGCGGCTCGCCTTCGCCGGCGCGCTCGTTCTCGTCACCGTCGCGTCGCTCCTCACGGTCTTCGTCCGCTACGGCGGGCCGGTCACGCTCACGAGGAAGGGGTACGACGCGTTCACGACCACCTCGGGAGGAACGCCGGTAAACCTCAACGAGCGCCTCTTCAGTTTCTCGGGGAGCTACCGGTCCGAGCTGTGGCACGTGGCCTGGGACGACTACCGCGACAACCCCGTGCTCGGGTCGGGGCCTGGGACCTACGAGCAGTACTGGGACGAGCACCGGCCGCTTGAGCACAAGGTCCGGGACGCCCACAACCTCTACGTCGAGGTTCTGGCCGAGCTCGGCCCGATGGGTCTGCTTCTACTGCTGCTCGCCCTGGGCACACCTCTCGTCGCGGGAGTCCTCGCCCGCGGCCACCCGCTGGCACCGCTCGCCCTTGCTGCGTATGCGGCGGTCCTCGTTCACGCTGCTGTCGACTGGGACTGGGAGATGCCCGGGATCATGATTGCTGCGCTCGCCTGCGCGGCGGCGCTGCTCGCTGCGGCGGATCGGCGCGATCCGGCTCCTCTGCTCTCGCCGAAAGTGCGCGCCGCAGCAGTCGTCGTCGCCCTCGCGCTCGCTGGAGTCGCGTTCGTCGGCGTGATCGGCGCGAGCGCCCTTGCCGCGAGCGAGACGGCTCTTGCGAAGGGTCGCTACGACGAGGCCGGCTCACAGGCGCGCAAGGCTGCCCGCTGGTGGCGCTGGTCGCCCGACCCGTGGCGCGTGCTCGCTGATGTCCAGGCCGCCCAGGGAGATGACGATGCGGCTCGCGCGAGCTACCGGAAGGCGATCTCCAGGGACCGACGCGACTGGAAGCTCTGGTACGACCTCTACACGGTGAGCACCGGCGCCGAGGCGCAGCGCGCGCTTGCTGAGGCACGGCGGCTGAACCGTTATGCCAGCGCGGATTTCGAGGAGACCGGCAATGCTTCGGGTTGACCCGCTCGCAAACCCGGAGCCTCTCATCCGGCGGGTGTACTCGTACGTCGCGTATCGCGTCGGAGATGGGCCGGACGCGGAGGACATCACGAGCGAGACGTTCGAGCGGGCACTTCGCTACAAGAAGAGCTACGACTCTACCAAGGGCGAGCCGGTTGCGTGGCTGATCGGCATCGCGCGGCGCTGCATCGAAGGACGCCCCCTGTCGCACGAGCTTTCCTCCGAGCATCTGGAGAGGGCCGATCACCGCGATCTAGAGGACGAATCTCTCCGGAGGATCGCCCTCTCGAGCGCCGTTGGACTCCTGGAGGAACGCGATCGAGACCTGATCGCCCTTCGTTACGGCGCCGATCTGACCGCGCGCCAGATCGCGGAACTGCAGGGAGCCAAGACGAACGCGATCGAGGTCGCGCTCCACCGCGCCCTTGGCCGGTTGCGATCACACATCGAAGGAAGCGCCTCGGCCCCTGTAAGGAAATCCGAAGCAGGCCGGTAATAGAGGTGCAAGGACGAATCTAAGGGGGAGCAAGTCATGCGATCTTGGCGAAGGAATCGGGAGACGGGCCTCGAGGCCGAGCTCAGGGCTAGCCGCCCAGAGCCAAGCCGCGAGCTCGTCCATCAGCTTGAAGCGCGTGTCCGGCAGGACGGACGTACGCGGCGAGGGTCGTTCCGCGTCGCGTTCGTCGCCTCAACCGCCGTCGGCATGCTTCTCGCGCTGTCTTCGGTCGGCGGGCTCGGCTACGCCGCGACGGGAGCAAGCCAGGCTGTGTCGAAGGCGAAGCGCATCGTGCAAAAGCACGGCGTCACCCAGGTCCGCAAGTCTGCTTCGCGCGCTCAGTACAAGCCCAAGGCGAAGAAGTGCCCGAAGGGCACGAAGCGCGTCAAGGGCACGAACAGGTGCAAGAAGGTCAAGAGGGCCCGGGGCGTTCGCTTGGGCAGGCCTCCTTTCACCGGCTAGGCCGAACATTCAGGAATCGACGGGGCGGCCTAGTTAGTGCCGCCCCGTTTCATCTTTGGGCACAATTAGGGGGGTCATGAGCAGACGGTTCCAGTGGACGACAACGGCGATCGCGTCGCTTGCGGCGCTCGTCCTCGTCGTCGCGGCAAGCGCCGGGACGGCCCGCGGCCCGAAGCTCTCGCTCGCGTGGCAGGCGCCGACGCCCCCCGACGGAACCGCGTTCACCGTCACCGCGGATCAGCCCTTCACACTCGAGCTGGCTGCGGCGAGCAACCGGCCTCAGCTGGTGCTGATCGGCAAGCGCAAGCTTCCGGCAGGCGCGGCTTTCACAGCGGGGTATGGGTCGCCGGGTGTCGCGACGGTTGCCTGGACCCCGACGGCGCAGCAGGTGGGAGAGCACGTGATGACCTTCGGGGCCAGAACCCATGACCTGCCGTATGTGTACGCGCGCCCGCGGAGCTTTCTCGTCTACGTCTTGCCCTCGACCCCGAGCGGCCCCAACGAGCCCTTCTCGCTTGGCGGGCCGAACGGAATGTCCCGGTGGGCTCACATCGACCGCAAGGTGGCCGCCCGAACCAGGCCGAGCGCGAGCGCCAAGGTGATCACGCGCCTTCGGCCGCTCACTCCCGAGCTGACGGCCAACCTCACGGTCACGCTCGACGGGCAGATCAACGAGCAGGGCGAGTACTGGGTTCGGGTCCGCCTCCCGATCCTGCCGAACGGCTCGACGGGATGGGTGCCGAGGAACGCTCTCGGTCCGTTCCGCAAGAACTGGACGCGGCTCGTGATCGACCGCGCGCTCTTCACTGCCACGCTCTACCGGCGTGGCGTCCCGGTCTTCAGGACGCGGGTCGGCGTCGGCAAGTCGTACTGGCCGACGCCTGCCGGCGAGTTCTACGTGCGTAACCGGCTCACGGGCTTCTCGGACCAGATCTACGGGCCGATCGCATTCGGGACGAACGCGCGCTCGGCGGTTCTCACGGACTGGCCCGGCGGGGGCTTCATCGGGATCCACGGCACGAACCAGCCTCAGATCCTGCCCGGCCAGGTCTCACACGGCTGCGTTCGGATGCCGAACGGCTCTATCAGGCGCCTTTCCCGGCTGATGCCGCTCGGGACGCCGGTCACGATCACTTAAGAAAACCTTCAGCAGGTTTCCGAGGGTGACGCTAGAATGGTTTCCGGGCTTCGGCCTCGGGGCATAAGAACAATGATCTCCTGGGTAGGCACATTGCGGCGCGTTTCCGTCGTTGTCATTACAGCGGCCGCCGTTGGCGTGCTCGCGCCAGCAGCTGCCATTCCGTCGCAGAAGGACATCGTGGCCTCGTGGGCCGCACCGACGCCGCCGGAGGGCGCTGTCATCGGTGTCGCGGCGAAGACGCAGGTCTCGGTCTCGCTCGCCGCGAGCACGGCGGCTCCGAACGGCATCATCCGGATCAGGAGCAGTGCCATGCCGGCGGGAGCGGTCCTGCACAAGAAGGACGGCAACCCGGCCAAGGCGGCGCTCGTCTGGACTCCCTCGAAGGCGCAGGTCGGCGACCACAAGGTGACGTTCACTGCTGCGAGCGACGTGCCGGTCGGCGAGACTCAGCGGACGATCATGATCCGCGTCGGCCCAGCGAACGGGCCCCCGCCGGGCCCGAGCGCCTCTCCGCCGGGCGTCTACCCAAAGCGCGCGGTGCTCAGCGACAAGGCGAAAGAGACCTACCGGTGGGCGTTCGTGCGGCGCCGCACCGTCGCCCGCACCGGCCCTTCGAAAGCCGCGCGAGCGGTTTCTCGCATCACGTACCGAACGCCGGAGTACTACCGAAACGCGATTCAGGTCCTGGACAGCGTCAAGTACCGGAACGGAAAGACGTGGGTCCGCATCAGGCTGGCGGTTCTCCCGAACGGCTCGACCGGTTGGGTGGCCCGCGGCTCCCTCGAAGGCTTCCAGAAGATCCACACCCGGCTGACGATCAACCTCGGGAGCATGCGCACGACGCTCTACAAGCGAGGCAGGCCCATCTTCAGCACGAGGGTCGGCGTCGGGCAGTCGCGTTACCCGACCCCCCGAGGCGAGTACTACGTCCGCGAGAAGCTCCAGGGCTACTACGCGCCCGCGTACGGCCCGCGCGCCTTCGGGCTGAACGCACGCTCGACGAAGCTCACCGACTGGCCCGGCGGCGGCTTCATCGGCATCCACGGCACGAACCAGCCGAACCTCATCCCGGGCCGCATCTCCCACGGCTGTGTCCGCGTGAACAACTCTGCGGTCATGCGGCTCTTCCGGCTGATGCCGATCGGCACGCCGGTTCAGATCTTTTAGTAGGCCGCCAGCTTCCCCTCGCACTCGAGCCGCCAGAGCTCGACATAACCGCCGATCGGGCGGCCGTCGATGACGATCTGCGGCACCGTCCAGCCTCCGGTGAGATCCAACAGGCGCTGACGGAAATGAGGGTCGTCGTCGAGATTGATCTCCTCGTAGCGGAGGCCCTTGTCATCGAGGAGCGCCTTCGCGCGGACGCAATACCCACACCAGCGCGTCGTGTACATCGTGATCTCGGCCATCGGCTCGTCCGTTCCCGACACGACCCCTCTCTACACTTGGGCGGATGGCTGGACGCGGCTACAAGACGGAGGCCGTCGTCCTGCGGTCGATTCGCTTCGGCGAGGCCGACCGCGTGCTCCATCTGTACACGCTCGAGCGAGGACGGGTTGGCGCGGTTGCGAAGGGCATCCGGCGCACCAAGTCGCGCTTCGGCGCCCGGCTCGAGCCGCTGAGCCACGTCGAGCTGATGCTGCACCAGGGAGGCGGCGAGCTGGCCACGGTCACCGGCGCATCGCTCGTCCGCCCGCATAGCGCGGCGCGCGAGGATTCGTACAAGCTCTCGGTCGGCCTCGTCGGGCTCGAGGCGATGCTGCGGCTGTTCACGGAGCAAGAGGGAAGCCCGAAGGCATTCGAGGCACTGACGCGCTTCCTCGACGCGCTCGACGACGTGAAGTCGCGCACCGACGAGGCCGCTCTCGACCCGCTCGTCCTCTCGTTTCAGCTGAAGCTGCTCTGGCTCTCGGGATACCTCCCGCACCTGACGAGCTGTGCAGAGTGTGGGGCGGAGGGGCCGCTCGTTGGTTACTCCCCGCGCGCGGGCGGCGCGGTGTGCGATCGGTGCGGCGCGGATTCGCTGCCGCTTTCTGGCGAGGGCATCCACGGGATCGAGGGCTTGCTCGGTGCGCCGCTTGCCGACGCGGAGATCTCGAAGCGCGCCGCACGCGAGGCCCTGCGCGTGATCACGTCGTCGTACGAGTTCCACGGCGGCTTTCGTCTGCGCACCCTGTCCGCGCGCGCGTAGCCCAATCCAGCCCCGTCCAGTGTCAGACGCTGGACGTGTCCCGGCCTTCGCGGTGTATTCCGGCGGGTTCCAGCGCTTCTCGAAGGAGGGTCGAGTCCCGATCGGCCATGGCAGGCGTCTGACACCGGACAAGGCCCGATCGGCTACTGGTCTCGGCGCGGGCTCCCGTCGAGCCCAATCCGTAGTCTTCGCCCGGTGAACTTCCAGGACATGATCGGCGCGCTGAACGCGTACTGGGCCGAGCGCGGCGCCGTGATCATGCAGCCGTACCACACGGAGCTCGGCGCAGGCACGTCCAATCCGGCCACGTTTCTGCGCGTCCTCGATCCGAGCCAGAAGGAGTGGCGCGCGGCCTACGTGGAGCCGGTGATCCGGCCGACCGACGGGCGCTACGGCGAGAACCCGTTCCGCTTCCAGCACTACTTCCAGTACCAGGTGATCCTCAAGCCGGCGCCCGACGACGTCCTCGACCAGTACTTCGGCTCGCTGGAGGCGCTCGGGATCGATCTCCGCAAGCACGACCTCCGCCTCGTCGAGGACGACTGGGAGCAGCCGACCCTCGGCGCCTGGGGCCTCGGCTGGGAGGTCTGGTGCGACGCCATGGAGGTCACGCAGTTCACCTACTTTCAGCAGCTCGGCGGGATCGACCTCGAGGTGATTCCGGCCGAGATGACCTACGGGCTCGAACGGCTCGGGCTATTTCTCCAGGGCAAGCAGTCCGTCTTCGACCTCGAGTGGGCTCCGGGCGTCAGCTGGGGCGACGTGTACCGGGAGAACGAGCGGCAGTGGTCGCGCTACAACTACGAGGAGGCGCCGGTCGACGTTCTCCAGCGGCGCTTCGACGAGCACGAGGCCGAGGCCGGGGAGCTGCTCGACAAGGGCCTGCCGCTGCCCGCCTACGACCAGGTGCTGAAGTCTTCGCACGCGTTCAACCTGCTCGACGCGCGGGGAGCCGTCTCGGTCACCGAGCGCGCCGCCTACATCGGCCGCGTCCGCAAGCTCGCGCGCCGCTTCGCACAGATTTACGCGTCACGATCGTGAGCATGTTCCCGTCTGGCCGTTCGGAAACCAAGCAGTCCAAGGACGCAGGGAGGCCGCATACTCGACGTATGCGGCCGACTGAGGACGCCGGAATGCGCCGCGTTTCCGGGCGGCCAGGCGGACAAGCATGTTCGCGGTCGTGGCGCGTGGGTGGGGGCCGATGGCGACGCTCCTGATTGAGATCGGCTGCGAGGAGCTGCCGGCGGCGGCCTGTCGCGAGGCCGGGATCCAGCTGCCGGAGCTGTGCAGGCGCGCGCTCGGCGTCGATCCGACGCAGGTCCTGATCACCCCGCGCCGGCTGGCCGTGCTCGTCGAGGACATCCCCGAGCAGACGCCGGACCAGTGGATGAAGGGCCCGCCGGTGGCGATGCGGGACAAGGCCGCTGCGGGCTTTGCCAAGCGGCACGGCGTCGCCGTCGAGGAGCTCGAGGAGCGCGACGGCGCCCTCGGCGTCGAGATTCCCGGACGGGCGCTCGCGGAGGTGCTCCCCGAGCAGGTGGACGCCCTCCTGCGCGGGCTCTCGTTCTCGAAGACGATGCGCTGGGACGACAGCGGCCTTCGCTTCCCGCGCCCCGTTCGCTGGACGCTTGCCATGGTCGATTCGGAAAAGGTCGTCGGCGAGGGGTCCTTCGGCTACCGGTTCCTGTCCGGCCCCGTCGAAATCCCGGAGGCATCGGCCTATCTCGACACGCTCCGGGCCGCGGGCGTGGAGCCCGACGCGGCAGAGCGCAGGCGGCAGATCGTCGAGGGGCTCGACTCGCTCGGGGACTGGGCCGACCCGAACGGCGTGCTCGAAGAGGTCGTCTACCTCGTCGAGAAGCCTTTCGTACTCGACGGGCAGTTCGACGAGCGCTACCTGCAGCTCCCGAGCCGCGTGATCGAGACGACGATCCAGCACCACATCCGTGCATTCCCGCTGGGCGGGAACCGGTTCGCGTTCGTTGCCAACGGCGGCGATCCGAAAACCGTGCGCTCCGGCGTCGAGAACGTCGTCGAGGGCCGCCTCGAGGACGCATCGTTCACCTTCGAGCGCGACGTCAAGGTCGGAATCGACGGCCTCGCCGAGCGTCTCGGCTCGATCACGTTCTTCGCCGGCGGCGGCACGTATGCCGACAAGACCGCGCGCCTGGCCAGGCTCGTCGAGGCCCTCGGCGGCGGCGAGGCGGCGCTCGAGGCCGCGCGCCTGGCGAAGGCCGACCAGGCCTCAGAGCTCGTCCGCGAGTTCACCGAGCTCGAGGGCCACGTCGGCGGGGAGTACGCGCGGCTCGCCGGCTATCCGGAGGCGGTTTCGGCGGCGATCGACGAGCAGTACCTGCCCGATGCGGCGGATGCGCCGCTCCCGCAGACCGAGACGGGGCGTGTCCTGTCCGCGGCCGACAAGGTCGACACGCTCAACGTCTCCTTCGGGCTCGGCCACCGGCCGACAGGCTCCCGCGACCCGTACGGGCTTCGGCGGGCGGCGATCGGCCTCGGCCGGCTCGCGACCGAGGGGAACCTCTCGATCCCGCGTGCGCTCATGGAGGGTGAGGTCGCGGAGTTCGTGGAGGAGCGCTTCGAGGGCCTCCTGGACTCGCCGGTCGAGTACGTGCGCGCAGCGCGCCGGGCTTCCGTCCGCGACCTCGGCGGTGTCGCTCGGCTCGCTCAGGCGCTCGCCGCGTTGCCGGACGAGCGGTTCGGCCCGATCCACACGGCCTACACGCGCGCCAGCCGGCTCGCAGAGAAGGAGGAGGGGGCGGCTGCGGAGCTCGACCCGGCTCTGCTCGTGGACCAGGCCGAGGTCGAGGTCGCGCGTGCGCTCGAGCGCGTCGATCCGCAGATCGACGCGGCGCTGGACGCGGGCGACTTCGGCGCGGCCGTCGAGGCTGCGGCCGAGCTCGGTCCGTTGCTCGACAAGTTCTTCGAGGACGTGCTGGTGCTGGCCGAGGACCGAGCCGTGCGGGCGAACCGCCTCCGGCTCCTCCTGAATGTGCGAGACACCCTCGGCCGCCTCGGCGAGCTCTCCCAGATCCCCCGCTAGACCCTCGAACGGGGCACTTCGAATGGGCGATCAACGTTTTGGCGTAAAACGCCGCTAGAAAGGGGTATGCGGCGCTGCGGCACCTGCCTTCCGGCATTTGGATGCTCTGGCGTCGCTCCTGGGAACGACCGGCCGCAGTCGTTCCCTTACGCCGGCCGCACCGGCGATGTCGTAGCCGGGCCGGACGCTCTTACATAAAGGCCGCAAAAGAGCGTCCGGCCCACTACGCGTTACCCTCCAGCAGTGACCGCGCAAGCCGTGGAGCTGCATGTCGTCTCCGATTCCACGGGGGAAACCGCGACCAGGCTCGTGCACGCGCTGGAGGCTCAGTTCCCCGATCAGCCTTTCGAGGAGGTCCGCCATCCGATGGTCGAGAACGTCGGAGACCTCGAGCTCGCGGTCCGGCGGGCGAAGGGCCGGCCCGCCGTGGTCGTCTACACGCTCGTCGAGCCGAAGATGCGCGAGCAGATGCGGACGCTTTGCCGCCGCGCGCGCCTGCACTACTGCGACCTCCTCGGCCAGCCGATCGAGGCCGTCGCGAAGGTCTCGGGCATGGCCGCGAAGATGCAGCCGGGCGGGCGCCGCCAGCTCGACGAGACGTACTTCCGGCGCATGGAGGCGATCGAGTTCGCGGTCAAGTACGACGACGGGATCGTGGGCGGCCTGACTGACGCGGATGTCGTCCTCGTCGGTGTCTCCCGGACGTCGAAGACGCCGCTCTCGATCTACCTCGGCTACCTCGGCTACCGGGCCGCGAATGTGCCGATCGTGAAGGGAATCGACCCGCCGAAGGAGCTGTTCGAGATCGAGCCCGCCAAGGTCGTCGGGCTGAAGATCGACGCGAAGCGTCTCGCCGAGATCCGAAAGAACCGCTCGAGGCGGATGGGCGGCTCGAATCACAAGTACTCGAAGCT
>CAZQAG010000006.1:0-74229 GCA_964591295.1 uncultured Gaiellales bacterium
GCGCCAGCCGAGGACGAGCTCGTCGTCAGCGATCGGCAGGAGCAGCTGTGCCCGCGCGCTCACGTGCCTCCTTTAGCTTCTCTTTCAGCGGATACCCGTCGACCCGGTGGTAGTTCCGCTCGAGCTCGTCGACGAACTCGTCGATCTCGTGGACGTCCTCGCGCGCGACGACCCAGAGCGCAACCGACTCGCCGCGCCGGCCGAACTGCTCCCGCGCGTACCAGCCGGCGTACGCGGCATCAGGCGCCTCGACCGACCCCGCGTGGGTGAAAGGCTGGCCCTTCCGCTCCTGCCGCAGGACCTCCCAGATCATCAGGCCGCTTCGGCGAGAACCGCCCGGCGAACCCACTCGGTCTCGTCCCGCGTCGTGCGCCGCAGGTCGAGCCGCTCCTGCGTCATTGGCCCGTGGCCGGTGACGACGTGCTTCAGTTCGTCCCAGTCCGGCTCGGTGAACTCCCAGACCTCGTCCTCGTTCTTGCGCAGCTTCGGGTCCGGAACCGTCAGGCCGAGCTCCCAGATCTGGGGCACGTAGCCGTCGAGAAACTGCTGGCGCGCCTCGCCGTTCCCCTGGCTCTTGATCCGCCACAGATACATCGGGTCCTCGTCCGACGGAGTCGGGTTTCCGTGGAACTGCATGAGCGGGCTCCACCAGCGGTCGAGGGCCTCCTGCACGAGCTCTCGTTGCTCGTCCGTCCCGTTCATCATCGTCAGGATCACGTCGCGGCCGTGGAGGATGTGGAACGACTCCTCCCAGCAGATCTTCTTCATGATCCGCGCGTACGGCGCGTATGAGCACTTGAGGAGCGCCTTCTGGCTGATGATCGCCGCGGCGTCGACGAGCCAGGCGATGACGCCGACGTCGCCCCAGGTCTTCGTCGGGTAGTGGAAGACGTTGTGGAACTTCGACTTGCCCGAGATCAGGTCCTCGAGGCACTGCGCCCGCGGCTTGCCGAGGTCCTCGACGACCCGGTAGATGAGCTGCGAATGGCCCACCTCGTCCTGCACCTTCGCGGTGAGGGCGAGCTTCCGCTGGAGAGTCGGCGCGCGGAGGATCCACTCGCGCTCGGGAAGCACTCCCATCAGCTCCGAGTTCCCGTGCATCTCGATGAACTTGATCAGCTTCGCGCGGTAGTCGTCGGGCATCCAGTCACCCGTCTCGACCTGGCCGCCGGACTGGACGTACTCGAGAAAGTCCTGCTCGTGGCTCATTTCGCGCCTCCTACCGAACGATCGTTAGGCAGATTCTAGCGCCTCCCGGATTCGCGCGGTGCCGTCGCTCAGCACCGGTTCGCCGTGCGCGATCAGCACGCGCTCGATCGGGAGCGCCAGCAACCCCGTCAGCGATGCGAGGAACGCTAGCCGGTGGGGCTCTTCGGAGACGAAGACGTGGAACCGGCCGCCGGTGCCGCTGAACATGTCGCCGGTCACGAGCGTCTGATGCTCGCGGATGAAGAAGAAGGCCTGCCCTTCTTCGTTTCCGTCCGGGAGGAAGGTTTCAACGCCCGCGGGAAGCTCGTCGGTCGTCGTCAGGACGGGCCCTTTCCAGAGCGCTTGCGGGTGCGCCCACACGTCCGCGTCGTAGCGCTGCACGACGAGCTTCGTGTCGCGGTCGTGCCACGGCGCTGTGAGCAGCACGCGGACGGGCCGGCCGAGCCGCTCCACATCCTTGTCGAGCGCGCGCCAGAACTCGTCCTCCTCCCCCCGCGGGACCAATGGGTCGAAGAGCACGACCGCGTCCGCGGCCTCGTAGTAGGCACACAACACGCCCTCGGGCCAGTTCTCGTCCGCGCGCCACGCGGGATGAGGCGCGAACCAGTACCAGAGGCCTGGAGCGATCTCATGGACGTCCACGCGGTGTAGTGTCGCAAGATGGCGACCCGGCGCTCGGAGCTCACGCGCACGGCCGCGCGGCTCTTCGCCGAGAAGGGCTACCACGGCACTTCCATCGGCGACCTCGCGAAGGCGATGGGCGTCCAGAAGGGCTCGCTCTACGCCCACATCTCGTCGAAGGAGGACCTCCTCTACGAGACCATGCGCGACGGCGCCGACGCCTTCCACGCCGCGCTCGACGGGATCCCCGACGACTTGCCGGCGACCGACAAGATCCGGCTCGCGCTGCGAGGGCACCTCCGCGTGGTCGCCGAGCAGCTCGACGTCGCGACGGTGTTCATGCGCGAGTGGCGTTACCTCGAGGGCGAGAGGCGAGAGGAGATCCTGGGCGAGCGACGTCGCTACGAGGATCGCGTCAGGGCGCTCTTCCGAGAGGGGCGGGAGCTGGGCGGGTTGCGCACCGACCTCGACGATGCGACCGCCGCGTTGCTCACGCTTTCGGCCGCCAACTGGGCGTACACGTGGCTCCAGCCGGGCCGCGACACGGACGAGCTCGCAGATCGCTTCTACGCATTGCTCGTGGACGGCATGCGTGGCTACTCGACGCCTGCCACGTAGCGCGGCTTTCGGCAACTTTCACGAGCTTCGTCCCCCGATCCTGCGTGATTGACGAATCAATCGCGTAAATTTGCCCAAGATTGATCGAGGCGACTGATCAATCAGTCATACGGCGGCAAACCGCCGTTCATATGGCCTATATCGAGTAGAAAATCGCGGCTTGCATTTTTGCGTACCTACCCGCATACTTGCGCCGTTCCAGGTACGTAATTCTCCTCGGTCTACGTCTCCCAGGGAGGGCACACATGAAGGTCTTCGCGCGCGTCTCGGCTCTGGTCGTCTTTGCTGCGGTGGTGGTGTTCGGAGCAGCCTCCTCGCCGGCGGCAACACCGCCGAGCGGGGCCATCGGTCCCCCCAACGGCACGTCAGTCTCCTGGATGGGCCAGGCATATCCCACGGGCCATTCGGTGGCCACCCCCGAGGCCTGTCCGCCTGCGCTGGACCCGGCGAACGCTCTCTGCGACCACTTCTATCTGACGGTCAACGTTCCGCCCGACCACTGGGACACGAACACGGGCGGCGCGGACGTCGTGATCGAGTGGGCTTCCGCTGACGACGACTTCGACCTCTACGTCTACGACTCGAGCGGAACGCAGGTGGGGTTCTCGGCAGCCGGCGGCACCACGTCGGAGCGTGCGTTCATCCAGAACGCGAGCAGCGCCGGCAGCCCGTACGAGGTGCGGGTCGTGCCATTCCTGATCTTCTCGCCCAGTCTCATCGGTTACGACGGGACAGCGACCTTCGTCTCGCAGGCGGGCGGGCCCGCGCCGAACCCGGTGCGGAACACGAACGGCCTTGCGTTCTCGCCGCCCGCGACGGTCGTTGACGCGCAGCGGACCGAGGGCGAGCCTCTCAACTACATCGACCTGGACGGCAACTACTGGGAGTCAGGCCCTTACGGCTTCAGCACGGCCCAGTCATTCATCCATCGCTCGACCGACGGAGGCGACCAGTTCAACATCGTCAGCTTCATCGGCCTCCGGCCCAACCCTCCTCCCGGCGGCGGTGACACGGACGTCGTGGTCGACGACCAGGGCGACGCGTACTTCGTCGACCTCGAGGGGCTGGTGAACCTCAGCTGCGCGGTCAGCGAGGACGACGGGAACAACTGGACGACGAACCAGGCGTGTGTCCAGGACGCGGTCGTCGACCGGCAGTGGTTTGCCGTCGACAACGGCCTAAACGCGGGGGCCGATGGCAACACGGTCTTCCTCGCCTACCGGAACGTAGCGCGCGGCTCGTTCATCTACTCGACGCCCGGGGCCGACGACCCGAACGACGCGCTGGGGGGAACCCTGTACGTGAACTCGTCCGCCGACCCCGTGAACTCGGTTTCGCAGGGCGCGCCCTGCGGCCAGATGCGCTTCGACCCGGTGAGTCGCAACCTCTACTACCCGTGCAACCAGGGGGATCACGTCGAGATCACCGTCGGCCACGTCAATCCGGGCCAGCGCACGGGCATCGTCTACACGAACGTGGATGCGCCGGCCTCGCCCGGCGGCGGTCCCGTCGGCGACATCTTCCCGGCGGTCGCCACCGACGCCGCGGGCAACCTCTATGCGGTCTGGGTAGACGAGACCGACCACAACGTCTACTACGCGGCCTCATCCGATGCCGGCCAGACCTGGGGACCGGTGCACCAGATCAACGGCAACGACGCGAACTCGAACGAGTTCGTCTGGGCCCAGGCGGGCGCAGACGGCACGCTCGCCGTCGCCTGGCTGGGCTCGAGCTCGCACCTCGACAGCGACTTCATGCCCTCCTGGTACAACAACCGCCAGGCGGCCACCCAATTCAAGTGGTTCGGCTATGCGTCGCTGATCAGGAACGCGACCGGAACGTCTCCCAACTTCTCGCAGGCGAAGTTCACGGATCAGCCCTCCCACTACGGCCAGATCTGCAACCAGGGCCTCTTCTGCACCGTGTCCGGGGGCGACCGCACGATGGCCGACTTCCTGTCGCTCTACCTTGACCGCGACGGCAGCATGCGCGTCGTCTTCAACGACACGACGAGCCAGCACCACGGGGCGCATGTGTTCGAAGCGCGTCAGGTCGCCGGGCCGAGCGCGATCGGAACGACCATCTCGAAGCCGGTCGCCACGAACCCGGTGACCGATCCCACCGGCGACGCGCAGTCGCCGCACTACTCGCCGGCGGGCACTGGCGCCAACCAGCCGCATCTCGACTTCACGAGGCTCGAGCTGAGCAATCCGGACGCGAATACCTTGCGCGTGCAAATGACGCTCGCGGCGCCGCCGACGGGTCTGCCGCCGGGCGGCGAGACGAGCAACGTCTGGCTCACTCGCTTCCAGGCGCTTTCGTTCGGCGACGAGGGTGAAGAGTCGTACCGGATCTTCTACGTCGGCGCGGAGGCGCCCGCAGGCTTCGGCGCGACCACGTTCTTCGCAGGTAGCGGTAGGTCTGCAAACGACGCCGTGCCCGGCAACGGATGCACCACCACGACGCCCGAGAACTGCAAGATCGTCCAGTACCCGAGCGAAGTCGTCGTCACGACTGGCAGCGTGAGCGGCAACGTGATCACGATCGACGTCCCGATCCAGGGCGGGTTCGGGGCAAACCGTCCGATCTTCGGCAACACCCTCTACAACGTGACGTCGCTCAGCGCCGGTCGCGGGAACCTCGGCGCCGAGGTCTCGGACCTCTACGCCGACATCGATGCGACGCGACCCTTCGACTTCGTGCTCGGCGGCGGAGGCCAACCGCCACCGCCTCCCCCGGGGACCGGCTGCAAGGTGACCGGCGGCGGAGTGATACCGACCGGCCCGTCGAGCGAGGGACGCTTCAGCCTCAATGCGCACACGGACCTGAAGGGCAAGGTGCAATACCGTGACGGCGCGGCTGCGAACTTCCGCTCGACCCGGCTGACCGAGGTGAGCTGCAACTTCGCTACGCACAGCGCGACGATTCGCGGCGAGGGGACGAACAACGGCCAACCGGTCACTTTCACCGTCGACGTCGTCGACAACGGTGAGGCGGGCAGTTCTGACGTCTTCAGCATCTCGCTGAGCGACGGCTACTCGCGAAGCGGCACGCTTGTTCGCGGAAACATCCAGGTGCATTAGTGGCCAGGGACGCCACCACACCGGGGGGCCGGCCGCACGGCCCCCCAGCTCGACCGGGACGGCGAGCTCTCGCCGGGCTCTGCTGTGCCGGGCTCGCGGCGGTCGCTGTCGGAGTTGCCGCAGGACAGAGCGGAGGCGGGGACGGCGCGAAGGCCGCGGCAGGCCGCGGGACGGCCCCCGCCTGCGCTCATGCGGGCCGGGCCGTGGCTCGTCCGACCGAAATTCCCCAGGCAGTTCTTCCTCCCGGAACGACGCTCACGTCCGTCGCGCACCCAAGCGCCGGCATGACCCTTGTGACGGGCGTCGTCCCACACGAGTTCCGGGAAGCGGTTCAGTTTTTCGTCGCGGACATGCCGAAGTCCGGGTACAGAAACGGCACGGGCGACGCCGAGATGGACGAGGCCGAAGCGTTCTTCACGGGCCCCGGGGTGCGCGGCAAGTGGAAGGTAAACGGCATACTGAACTGCTCCGGAGCCGTGACGCTCACTTTGTACGTCCGCCAGTAGTAGCTCGCCTCGCTCCGTAGCATCCCGTCGGCAGGATGCGGCTCCTCATCGTCAACCCGTACGCAAGCGGCGTCTCCGACGAACGCATCGAGCAGGTGACCCGCGCGCTCGGCGACGTCGTGGTTCGACGCACCGAGCATCGCGGTCACGCCACCGAGCTCGCGCGGGAGGCTCGCCGCGCCGAGGCGGTTTACGTCTTCTCCGGAGACGGCGGCTTCAACGAGGTCCTGAACGGCATCGACGCAGAGACGCCTGTCGGGTTCCTCCCGGGAGGCGGGGCGAACGTGCTCCCGCGTGCGCTGGGTCTTCCGGGAGACCCCGTCCGCGCCGCGGGGCGCCTCGTCGCCGGCCGCACCCGGCGAATCTCGCTCGGGCGGGTCAACGGGCGCCGGTTCGGGTTCGCCGCGGGCATCGGGATCGACGCCGAGGCAATTCGCCGCCTCGAGGCGCGCGGACGGGGGGAGGACGGCGCGCGCGCGGGCAACCTCGTCTTCGCCTGGGAGTTCACGCGCCTGCTCGCCGAGCACCGGGGGCGCTTCGAGCCCTCTCTCGAGATCCTGGGACGCGGCCGGGCGGCGTTCGCCCTCGTCGCGAACGGGGATCCGTACACGTTCGCCGGGCCGGTCCCGATCCACATCGCGCCGGAAGCCCAGTTCGAGCTCGGCATCGACCTCGTCGCGCCGCGTGCCGTCTCGCCGATGGCCCTGCCCCGTCTGCTCGCGTACGTAGTCCTCGGCCGTGGTCAGCCCGGAGCGCGCGACATCGTCTACGGGCACGACCTCGACCGCATCGAGGTCGTCTGCGACAGGCCCATGCCTCTTCAGGTCGACGGTGAGGACCTGGGAGACACCACCTCCGCCATTTTCGAGGCGGACCGGGGCGCAGCGCTCGTCCTGATCTAGATTTCCGATATGAGAGAGCAGTCCTGGCGCACGATGGCTGCTGTCGGCGGGTTGCTCGGGCTCGTCGGCGTCGTCGCGGTTGCTGCTGCCGGACACGCACCCGGCGGGGGTGAGAGCAGGCCAAGCGCCGATGCGCCCAAGCTTGTGGCCGACTACTTGGCCACGGGCCTTGCGATTCTCATGCCGCTCGGAGTCATCGTCGTCATCTTCGCGCTCGCCGCCGGCCGCGTGCAGCACGCGAAACAGGAGAAAGGGAAGCGCATCGGCTCGCTGGTGATGGGCCTCGCCGCCCTTGCCGCGGCCCTGATCATCGTCACGCAGGGCCCGTGGGCCGACCGGTTCAAGTGGTCGAACGACGGGGACACCGGGAAGGCCGCGAAGCCGGCGGAGGTCAAACCGGCCCCAAAGGAGAAGACCCCGGCTACCGGGCAAGCGGAGCCGTACGAGCCAGTGTTCCGCTGGGTGCCCGTGTTCGTGGTCGGCTCCCTCATCCTCGGGATCGGCGGCGCGATGGCCGTCCTCGTAGTGCGCCGGAAGCGCGAGGAGCTCCTCAACGCCCCGGTCGCGGTCGCCCTCTCGGAGGTGCTCGCCGAAACGTTGGACGATCTCCGCCGGGAAGCCGATCCGCGCCGGGCCGTGATCCGCGCGTACGCAAGGATGGAGGAGACGATGGCGGCCAAGGGGCTCCCGAGACAAGAGACCGAGGCACCGCTCGAGTACCTCACACGCGTGCTGGACGTCGTTCAGGCAAGCGGTCACTCGGTTCGAGCCCTCACCAAGCTCTTTCAGCGCGCCCGCTTCAGCACGCACGAGATCGACGCGGACATGAAGGAAGACGCGATCGAGGCGCTCTCCGGCCTGCGGGCTGAGCTCGAGGCCGCGCGCTGAGCCGGCATGTCTCCACCTGGGTGCTTGGCGCGTTGGCTGCCACGGTCGGGCTACTAGCCGCCCGCAGCCTCGCCCCGGGGCGCCACGAGATCGAGCTCGACGTCTACGTGCTCGTCCTCGGTGCCCTGGCGCTCCTGGCGATGGTCTCGTGGCTGCGCCAGCTCGTCCCCAGCGAGGGTATGTCGCGCCTTGCCGCCGCGCTCGAGCCGCGGGTGCGGGAGCCGCAGCGCATCCCGGAGCTCGACCGGCTCGAGCGCGAGCTCAACCTGGGCGCCTCCCGCGACTTCGACCTCCACTACCGGCTGCGTCCGGTCGTCCGCGAGATCGCCCTCTCCCGGCTCCGGCGCCGCGGGCTGAGTCTCGATTCGGGGAGCGCTGCTGTCCGCGAGCTCCTCGGCGACGACCTGTGGCAGCTCGTGAGCCCCGACCGCGAGCGGCCGAGCGACCGTCAGGCGCCGGGGCCGGGGCTGGCCGAGCTCAGACAATCTGTCGAGATTCTGGAGCGTCTCTAGGTGGCAATGACGATCGAGGAGCTGAACGTCCAGGCCGACCGGATCCTCGCCGAGGTCGAGCGTGCGATCGTCGGCAAGCGAGACGCCTTGGAGCTCGTCCTCCTCGGGATCCTCGCCGACGGCCACGTCCTGATCGAGGACTTCCCGGGCCTCGCGAAGACGCTGATCGCCCGCTCGTTTGCCCGTGTGACCGGCATGACGTTCTCACGCATCCAGTTCACGCCCGACCTGATGCCCGCCGACGTGACCGGGTCGTCGATCTACAACCAGCAGGAAAGCGACTTCGAGTTCAGGCCCGGGCCGATCTTCGCCAACCTCTTGCTCGGGGACGAGATCAACCGCGCGCCGCCGAAGACCCAGGCCGCGCTGCTGGAGGCGATGCAGGAGCGACAGGTGACGATCGAGAACACGACGCATCGCCTCGAGCCGCCGTTCATCGTCCTCGCCACCCAGAACCCGATCGAGTACGAGGGCACCTACCCGCTGCCGGAGGCCCAGCTCGACCGCTTCGTGCTGCGGATGGGGGTCGGCTACCCCTCCCGGGATCACGAGTGGGAGATGCTGGAGCGACGGCTCGAGCGGGCTGAAGAGGAGGTCGAGCTCGACCAGGTGGCCGAGCGGCAGACGCTGCTCGAGATGCAGCGCTCGCTCGAGCAGGTGCACGTGGAGGAGAGCCTCGGCCTCTACATCGTCGATCTCGTCGCCTCGACGAGGAGCGCGCCCGGCGTCCAGGTGGGTTCGAGCCCGCGCGGGTCGCTGGCCCTGCTCAAGCTTGCCCGCGGCCGTGCGGCTCTCTCGGGCCGTGATTTCGCAACGCCCGACGACGTGAAGGCGGTCGCGGTGCCCGCGCTCGCGCACCGACTGTCCCTGAGGCCCGAGCTCTGGGTCGAGCGGCGGCGCTCGGACGACATCGTCCGCGAGCTCCTCGACCAGGTGCCCACGCCGGCAGTCGAGCAGCACTAGTGACCCGCGTCGCGACCGCGAAGCTCCGCGTGTACCCGGCGCTCGCCGGCCTGGGCCTCATCGGGGCGCTGGCGTTCGGACGCCCGGAGCTCGCCGCGCTCGCCGCGCCTTTCGCCGTCCTCGTCGGCGTCGGGCTTGTTCTCGCTCGGCGGCCGGCGCTCAGGATGCACGTCGAGCTCGACCGGGAGCGTCAGCTCGAGGACCGGCACGTCGCCCTCGACCTCGAGCTCGTCTCCCGGCAGGCGGTCGGGCGCGTGGAGCTTCTCCTGAGGCTTCCCGACGGGCTCGTCGCGGAAGAGCCGAACCCACGCCTGATCCGTCTCGGCGCCGGCGAGCGGCGTGAGCTCCACGTCCCGCTCCGCTGCGCGCACTGGGGCACGTACGAAGTGGGCGAGGGCCTCTGGCGCGCCCGCGACGGGTTCGGCCTGCTTGTGTTCGAAGGGGTCGTCGGCGAGCCTCGGCGGCTCAAGGTCTACCCCAGCGGAGAGACGCTCGAGCGGCTGCTGCAGCCTCTCGACACGCAGGTGTACTCCGGGAACCAGGTGGCGCGTCATCGCGGCGAAGGGATCGAGTTCGCCGATCTGCGGCCGTTCACGACGGGCGATCGCATTCGGCGGGTCAACTGGCGGGCAACCGCGAAGCGAGGCGCCCCGTGGGTGAACGAGGCGCATCCCGAGCGCAACACCGACGTCGTCCTCTTTCTCGACACCTTCGCCGAGGCGAGACGTAGCGACACCGGAACGCTCGACCTCGGCGTGCGAGCCGCGGCTTCGTTCGCGACCCACTATTTGAAGGAGAAAGACCGCGTCGGCCTCGTGTCGTTCGGCGGCGTTCTCAACTGGCTGACTGTGACGAGCGGGACGACGCAGCTCTACCGGATCGTCGACTCGCTGCTCGACGCCCAGATCCTGCTCAGCTACGCCTGGAAGGACCTCGACGTCATCCCGACCCGGACCCTGCCGCCGCGGGCGCTCGTGATCGCCCTCAGTCCGCTGCTCGACGAGCGAGCCGTGCGCGCGCTTCTCGATCTCCCGGGGCGCGGTTTCGATCTCGCCGTGATCGAGATCTCTCCTTTCCCGTTCGTCGAGGAGGGCGAGAGCGAGACCGAGCGGCTTGCGTACCGACTCTGGCGTCTCCGCCGTGAAGCGCTTCGCTCCCGGTATGCGTCGCTCGGCGTGCCGATCGTCGAATGGCGCGAAGGGGTGCCGCTGGAGGCCATGGTGGAGGAGGTGAGGGCATTCAGGCGCCACGCCCGAGTCGTGCACGTCTAGCCACCGGGGCCGCCGCGTTTGGGGCGGCCGGCGGTCTGGCGGCGTATCCCGCGCTGCAGGACATCGACCTGTGGTGGCTCGCGCTACCGCTCGGCGGGGTCGGGGTGATGCTGTTCGCGGCCGGGCTTGCGGCTCGTTCGGGGTCGGCCCTCGGCTGGGCGCTCGCCGCCCTCGGCGGGGAGTACACGGTTCTGTTTGCAGCCCAGGGCCCGGCGCTCGACGAGCTCGCACCCCTCTATGCCGCGGCGTTCGTCCTGGTTGCGGAGCTCGCCTTCTGGTCGATCGAGCGGCGTGTCCCCGCCTGGACGGAGGTGGGGCTCGTCGAGCGGCGGCTAGCCCGCCTCGTGGCTACGTCCGTGGGAGCGGCGCTGGTGGCCGCGATGGTGATCGTCGTCGCGGCGGCGTCCGGAGGCGGCGGGGTCGTCCTCGAGGCGATCGGCGTGGCGGCCGTGATCGGGTCGCTTGCGCTCCTAGCCGTGCTGGTCCGCCGCACCGCGACTGAGGTAGATTCGGGGCCGTAATGGCCCAGGTTCTTCCTGCTGAGCGTGATCTCCGGCGTGTGATCGGAGACGGCGACGCGGTGCCGGACGGCGAAGTCGAAGGGCTCACCGACCACGACCTCGTCGAGCTCTATCGCGACCTCGTCCTCCTGCGCACCTACGACGAGCGTTCCGTCGTCTACCACAGTCAGGGCCGGATCGGTACCTACGCGATCTTCTGGAACCACGAGGCGATGCAGGCGGGCTCGGCCTACGCGCTCGACGACGCGGACTGGATCTTTCCGAGCTACCGCGAGTCCGCGATCGGCCTTCTGCGCGGGCTGCCCGCCTCGACCGTGCTCTCCTGGTGGCGAGGCCATCCCGCGGGCTGGTGGAACCCGGCGGAGTACAACGTCGCGTCGATCTGCGTGCCGATCGGGACGCACGTTCCGCATGCGGCCGGGCTCGCCTGGGGCAAGCGGCTGCGCCGCGAGAAGGCGTGCGCGATCGTGTATTTCGGCGACGGCGCGACCTCCGAAGGCTCGTTCCACGAGGGGGCGAACTTCGCGGCCGTCATGCGCGCTCCCCTGGTCCTCTTCTGCAACAACAACGGCTGGGCGATCTCGACACCGGTCGAGGCGCAGACCCGCGCGGAGACGCTCGCCGACAAGGCAGTCGGGTATGGGATGCCCGGCCTGCGCGTGGACGGACTGGACGTCCTGGCCGTCTACGAGGCCACCCGCGAAGCGGTCGCCCGGGCGCGCGCGGGAGAAGGGCCGACCTTCATCGAGGCCGTGAGCTACCGCGCCGCGCCTCACGCGACGGCCGATGACCCGAGGGCCTACATCGATCTCGAGCGCGTCGAGGAGGAACGCAAGAAGGAGTGCGTCGGTCGCTACGAGGGCTACCTGAGGCGTGCGGGAATCCTGACGGACGAGATGGCCGAGTCGATCCGCGGTGAGGCCGAGCAGGCGATGCGCGACGGGATCGCGGCCGCCGAGGCCGAGGCGCCCGCGGACCTTTCGCTCGTCTTCGAGCACGCCCTGGCCGACCCGCCTGTGTCGTTCGAGACCGACCTCGCCGAGCTCCGACGCGTCCTCGAGGGCCATGACTGACTTAGCAACAGTCTGTTGCAAAGTTTCTTTGGGTGGCGTTCGACTTGGCTGAGCTGACCCTGCTGGAGGCGATCAACGATTGCTTCCATGTCGAGCTCGGCCGCGACGAGGACGTCATGGTCATGGGCCAGGACGTGGGCCGCGCGGGCGGTGTCTTTCGCGCGACCGCGGGGCTGCTCGACAAGTTCGGCCCCGACCGCTGCGTCGATACGCCGCTCGCCGAAGCGGGGATCATGGGTACCGCTGTCGGTCTCTGCATGGCCGGCTTTCGCCCGGTCTGCGAGATGCAGTACGACGCGTTCAGCTATCCGTCGCTCGACCAGCTGATCACGCACGTGGGCCGCTACCGCTGGCGCACGGGCGGGAAGATGGAGTTCCCGATCACGGTGCGGATGCCGTACGGCGGCGGGGTGCGTGCGCCCGAGTTGCACGACGACTCGCCGGAGGCGTACTACGTGCACACGCCGGGGGTGAAGGTCGCGATCCCGTCTACGCCGAGCGACGCAAAAGGCCTGCTCGCGGCGGCAATTCGCGACCCTGATCCGGTCGTCGTCTTCGAGCCCAAGCTCCACTACCGGACGATGCGCGGCGAGGTGCCCGAGGGCGAGCACATCGTCCCGCTCGGCAAGGCGCGGACCGTCCGGCAAGGCGACGACGTCACGCTTGTCGCCTACGGCTCGATGGTGCCGCTCGCCGAGCAGGCCGCCGATTCGCTCGAGGGGCGCGCAAGCGTCGAGATCCTCGACATCCGGACGCTGAAGCCCCTCGACGAGGAGGCCCTGCTCGCGGCGGCGGGCAAGACCGGGCGGGTCGTGATCATCCAGGAGGCGCCGCGAACCGCCGGCTACGGGGCCGAGCTCGCGGCGATCCTCGCCGAGAAGGCGATGCTCGATCTCCGCGGGCCGGTGCTGCGCGTGACGGGCTACGACGTCCCGTACCCCTACTGGCAGATCGAGGACGCGTACATGCCCTCGGTCGAGCGCGTCGTGGACGCCGTCGAACGGCTGCTCGAGTTCTGAGCGAGCGCCTTCGCCTGCTGCTCGAGCGAGCCCAATCGGGCTACCGGGTCCGGGACGCCGCCAGCGGCGAGGTCGTGCGCTGGGAGGATCCGCGGATTCTCGTCGTGCCGGTCGCAGGCGTGTCCTTTCGGCCCGAGTCGCTCGAAGACCCGTCGTTCGAGCCCGGCCGTGTGGTTTCCCTCGTGCCCGAGCCCGACAACCCGCACGATTCGAACGCGGTCGCCGTCTGGAACGAGGAGCGGACCCTCCAGCTCGGCTACGTCCCGCGGGAGACGGCGCCGCAGCTGACCGGTGACGAGCAGGCCGTCTCTTTGTGGCGCGTGGAGGGCGGTCTCCGCGTCCTCATCGTCCCGGCCGACACCTGGGTCGGCCGCCCGCGATAGATTCCGCCGCCGTGGCCTACGAGTTCAAGCTTCCAGACCTCGGCGAGGGCCTGACCGAAGGCGAGGTTGCCCGGTGGCTCGTGTCCGAAGGGGACGAGGTCACGGAGGACCAGCCGCTGGTCGAGATCCAGACGGACAAGACGACCGTCGAGATCCCGTCTCCCGCCGCCGGAAAGGTCGCGAGCATCCTCGTCGAAGCGGGCACGGTCGTCCCGGTCGGCACGATCCTCGTCGTCATCGGCGAAGACGGGGCGACTTCTCCACAGCCCCAAGCCCCTTCGGCCACGTCCAGGGGACAGACCCCTGGGCAGGGCCCGGCCGGACGTGTCCGGGCGACGCCGCTCGTCCGACGGCTTGCCCAGGAGCTCGGCGTTGACCTTGACTCGCTGGAGGGGACAGGCCCACAGGGACGCGTGACCGATTCAGACGTGCGCGCTGCGGCCCCGTCTGGGGGTCAGACCCCTGGACATGGCTCGGAGGGACGGCGGCAGCCGCTCAGAGGCGTTCGCCGGCTGATCGCCGAACACATGGTTCGTGCGCACCGGGAGGTGCCCGCAGTCACGTGGGTCGAAGAATGCGACTTCGGCGGGCTCGACCTCAAGCTGCTGCTGCCGACCGTGCTCAAGGCCTGCGCGGAGTCCCTGCAGGAGTTCCCAGAGCTGAATGCCCGGCTCGAGGGCGACGAGATCGTCTACCTCGAGCGGTACGACCTCGGCGTCGCCGTGCAGACCGACGAGGGCCTCGTCGTCCCCGTCGTCCGGGACTGCGACACGGCGTCGATCGACGAGCTTGCGGCGGAGGTGGCCCGGCTGGCCGAGGGAGCCCGCGCAGGCACGCTCAAGCCAGAGGAGCTGCGCGGTTCGACCTTCACCGTCACGAGCGCCGGCAAGCTCGCGGGTCTCTTCCAGACGCCGATCGTCAACCATCCCGAGGTTGCGATCCTCAGCGTAGGGCGGGTCGCGGAGCGGCCGGTCGTCCGCGAGGGTGGGCTCGCCTTCGCGCAGATCGGCAACGTCTCGCTCACGTTCGACCATCGTGTCGTCGACGGCGCGCGCGCTGCGGAGTTCGGGCTCGCAGTCATCCGCCGGCTCGAAAAGGCAGCGGCTTAAGGAAGGAGCCCGGCCGTAAGACCGGGCTCCCGAGTCGCAGGTGGCTTTCGCCTGGCTAGCGGCGATTGCCCTTGTTACCGTGGCCGTGGCCGCGCCTGATCTGGCCGCGGATCAGGCCGCCACCGTTGAGAGTCGTATGGACGTTCGCATACGTGTAGCCGTGCCGCATTGCGCGGATCAGCTCGTCCATCTCGCCGGCCTCGATGCCCTGGCTGACGGGGCCGATGATGTCCGCGGCGTCGATGTCCCCTTCGAAGGTTCCCTCGGTCGGCGTACATGCAGGCTTGTCCCCGCCGCCGCACAGGAACGCGCTGACGCCGCCGACCACGCCGCGCTGGCCGAGGTGGATGTGCGAGCCCGTGGTGGCGCCCTCATCAGGCGTCTCGAAGCCCTCGTAGTGGAGCGTGTAGTGGATTGTGTCGCCATCTACGATCCGAGCCCTGAACGTGCCGTGGCCCGGTGTCGACTCGGACGGCACCTCTTCGAATCCGGTCAGCCCCGCGGAGAATGTGTTGCCGCCGTTACCGTTGCCGCGATCGGCCAGTGCCGCGGCGGCGATGAGCGTCAGACCCGCGGTGGCCACGATCGCACTCAGAACTGCAAGCTTGCGCATGCTTCTGCCTCCCCTGTCGGTTGCATTCATACTCTACGAGCTTTCCTGCGAGCCGGATTCCAACCCTTCGAGGTGTCCTTCGACGAGCTCCTCGATCTCGGCTGCGTTCGCACGACCTTCGAGCCGCGCCACTGCGCGCTTTCCTTTGACCAGCACGAGGGTCGGCACCTTGCGAACCTTGAAGCGCTTCGCAAGCTCGGGCTGCTCTTCCACGTCGACCCGGGCGACCTTCAATCGGTGCCGCTCCCTGCGTGCGAGCTGAGCAAGCAGGCTGTCCATCCGCCGAGCCGGGCCTGAGCGGAGAGCAGAGAAGAATACGAGGAGGTTCCGGCGATCACGGCCGGACCCCCCGGAACGGCCGTTCATCACGAAGGACTTACCCGGAACGCAGGTCGCGAAACGCCCTCCAACTACACTGGCCATGATGGGGAGCTGGTACTGGATCGGTGTCTTCGCAGGCCTCGGAGCGGCGCTCGGAATCGCCGCTGCGGCGGGTCTCGCGGGACGGCCTTGGGGCCTCCTCGCGCCCTTTCTCGCGGCGACGATAGCGGTCGCGCTCGGGATCGTCTTCGCCGATGCGGAGGAGGCCGCCGGCGGAGGCGTCGGCGGGATTCTCGGGGCAGCCGGGGCGCTGCAGCTCGTCGGTGGAGCGCTCGTCCGAGGAGGCACGCGGGCCGCAACAGGCCTCTTGGTCGTCGTCGCAGCAGCGCTCGTCGCGGCGCTCGCGTTCGTCCCTGGAGTCGGATATGTGGAAGCCCTCGCCCTGCCCGCGTTCGGGATGCGCCTCCGCCGCCGCGCCGGCAAGCGCTACGCGGGGCTTCGCACGCTCACGCGCGACTGATGCGGGCGAAGAAGCTCGTCCTGATCGTCATCGACGGCCTCACGCCGGCGATGCTCGAAGACGCGGTCGAGCGGAAGGACGTCCCCGCGCTCCGGTTCCTCGTCGAGCACGGTGAGTACCGGCGGGCGGTGACCACCTTCCCGTCGCTTACGCCGGTCTGCCTCTCGTCCCTCGCCACGGGTGTCGGCCCCGACGTCCACGGCATACCCCACCTCGTCTGGTATCACCGTGACGAGCGACGCCTCGTGGAGTACGGCTCGTCGCCCAGCGCCATCCGCGCGGCCGGGCCGACCCGGGCGCTCCGCGACGCGGTCTTCAACATGAACGAGGAGCACCTCTCGCCCGACGCGGTCACCGTCTTCGAGTCGCTCGAAGGCGCCGGCCTCGTGACGGGCGCCGTGAACATGGTCTGCTATCGCGGGCCGACGCGGCACGAGTCGACGGTGCCCGGCATCGGACCCGCCTTCGGCCCTCGCCGCTTCTTCTACTACAACCTCTTCGAGTCGGATGTGACGGGCTCGCCGCTTGCGATCCGCACCCGCGCCCGTGGCTCGGTCGACGAGTACGCGGGCGTCGTCGGCCGCTGGCTCGTGACTCGGGACGGCTTCGACTTCCTCGTCTTCTACCTGCCGGACTACGACTTCGCGTCGCACGCCGCAGGCCCGGAGGCTGCGCACGCCGCGCTCGTGCGGGCAGATCACGCAATCGGGTCGCTGCTCGAGGCGGCCGGCGGCCCGGACGAGTTCCTCGAGCGCTACGCGGTCCTGCTCTGCTCGGACCATGGACAGACGCGGGTCGAGCGCTCCGCCCGCCTCGAGGACGCGTTCTCCGGCTTCAGGCTCTTCCATCCCGGGAATGGGCGTCGCGCCGAGCTGGTCGTGACTGCCTCCAACCGCGCGGGGATGGTGTATCGCCTCCCGAACTGCACCGCCGAGCCCAAGGAGCTCGCCGAGCGGCTGTACGGAAGCCGACACGTCGTTCTCTTCCGCGAGGACGGTGGAGCCGTCGCCCAGCGCGACGGAGAAGAGCTGCGCTTCGCCCCTGGTGACAGAGGCTGGGAGACAAGCGGGACGACGGACGTCCTCTCGCAGCCGAACGCGCTCGAGCGGGCTTGGGCGGCGCTCGAGAATCCGAATGCGGGCGACCTGATCGTCTCGGCCGCCTCCGGTGTCGAGTTCGCGGACCTCGGCGGCCGCGATCACGTCGGCGGAGGCTCTCATGGCTCTCTCGAGGTCGGCGACTCGGAGGTGCCGATGCTCTCGGTCGACGTGGGAGCCCCGCCTGCGCGGATCGTCGACGTTGCACCGCGCGTGCTCGACCATTTCGGCGTCAAGCGTGGCACCTGAGAAAGACTTCTCCGCCGAGCGGCTCCGCATGGTCGACGACCAGTTGCGCGCACGCGACATCGTCGACGAACGAGTGCTGGCGGCCATGGAGCGCGTGCCGCGGGAGCTCTTCGTCCTGGGAGAGCCGCGACGAAAGGCTTACGCTGACGCGGCGCTGCCGATCGGCCATGAGCAGACGATCTCGCAGCCGTACATGGTCGCTCGAATCTGCGAGGTCCTCGGCCTCACCGGCCGCGAGCGCGTGCTCGATGTCGGCACCGGCTCCGGCTATCAGGCTGCAGTGCTGGCAGAGCTCGCCGCGGACGTGCACACGATCGAGCGCATCCCGGAGCTCGCGGAGCAGGCCCGGAAGAACCTCGCGGCCGCCGGGTACGAGCAGGTCGAGGTCCACGTCGGGGACGGGTCGGTCGGCTTGCCGGAGCACGCCCCCTTCGACGCGATCGCAGTCGCGGCCGCCGCACCCGCTCTGCCACAGCCGCTCTACGAGCAGCTCGAGCCTCGCGGCCGCCTCGCCGTCCCGATCGGTGGGCGCTGGGGACAGCGCCTGGAGCTCATCGTCCGCAGCCCCGAGGGGCCGGCGGTCGTCCGCTCGGTCCCGTGCCGTTTCGTGCCCCTCGTGGGACAGGAGGGGTTCGAGGAGTGAAGCGCGCGATGGTCGTCGTCCACGGCTCCGTGCAGGGCGTGTTCTTTCGGGTTGAGGCGCGAGACAGGGCCCGCTCGCTGGGGCTTGCAGGCTGGGTCCGCAATGCTCGGAACGGAACCGTCGAGGCGGCGTTCGAGGGGGACGACGAGCGGGTGGAGTCGATGGTCGACTGGTGCCGCCACGGACCGGTCGGCGCCCGGGTCGAAGAGGTCGAAGTGGCCTGGGTCGAGCCCGAGGGCGAGGACGGCTTCTCGATCGGTTAGAACGTTTCTCCCTGGTCGACTCACCGCTGATGCTGCTCGAGACCGACCAGTTCGACTTCTACCGCTCTCGCGGGCGAGCACTGCGTCGCGCCGCTAGCCCGCTGGTACCCTCGCGCGTCGTGAGCAACGAAGCCCCGACGATCGCCGCAGCGAGGGCTCGTGCATCGAGCGCGCTGCGCAGATCTCACAACTGGGTGCAGCTGGCGAAGTTCTGCACCGTCGGGGCGATCGGATACGCCGTCAACCTCGCTGTCTACTCGGCGCTCGTCGGATCCGGCATGCACTACAACCTCGCGGCGGCGTGCTCCTTCCTCGTCGCGGTGACGAACAACTACACGTGGAACAGGATCTGGACGTTCCGGGGCCAGCGAGGCCATGTCGGGTACCAGGGGCTCCGGTTCTTCGTCGTCTCGCTGATCGCGCTCGCCGCGAACGAGGTGCTCCTGACCGCGTTCGTCGCAGGCGGCATGGGGAAGGTCGTAGCGCAGGCGATCGCAGTCGTGCTCGTGACGCCCATCAACTTCGTGGGCAACAAGCTCTGGTCTTTCAGGCGCGGCTGAGGTTGGGGTGAGGCGGCGGGTCGCTCTCGCCCTGCTCGTCGCGGCGGTGCTCGCCCCGGCGGCGCACGCTTCGACGACGACTCCGACCAACCCCGTCTACGACTCGGCGGGCCGGCTCGTCCAGGCTCCCTTCGCTCCCGTCGCGGATCGCGCGCGCCTGACGGAGAAGCGCGCGACGGCGATCTTCCTCCGCGACGACAAGGTTGCGGACTGGCTCGATCGCTACCCGCAGCGGGGCCGCGTCACGGACGCGACCTACGACAAGGAGCGCGGGGACTGGAAGCTCGGGGTCTGGTGGGGCTCGGCCGGCCAGATTGCGGTCGGCCGAGTGGACGACGGTACGGGCGCCGTCACCGAAGCGTGGACCGGGCCGCAGGTGGCCTGGAAGATGGCCCGCGGCTACAGCGGCGCGTTCGGCGGCCGGCAGATCAACAGCGTCGTCATCTGGCTCTCGTTCTGCATCGTCTTCCTGCTCGGCCTCGCCGATCTCCGGCGCCCGCTCAGCCTGCGGAACCTCGATCTCCTCGTCCTGCTCTCGTTCTCGGCCTCGCTCTGGTTCTTCAACCGCGGCGACATCTTCACGAGCGTCCCACTCGTCTACCCGCCGCTGCTGTACCTGCTCGGTCGCATGGTCTGGTGCGCGTGGCGAGGTGGGGCCGGCTCGTCGCGAGCGGTCTGGCCGCTCTGGCTGCTCGCGGCTGCAGCGGTCTTCCTCACCGGCTTTCGCGTCGGGCTCAACGTGCGCGACTCGAACGTGATCGACGTTGGCTACGCGGGCGTGATCGGCGCACACCGGATCGCCCACGGAGAGTCGCCCTACGGCCACATGCCCGCGCAGGCGAAGCTGAAGGCGTGCGGGCCGGAGGACGCCGACGGGGAGATCCGCGAGCGAGTACAGACGAACGGGCGCTGCGAGTCGGCGAACGAGCGCGGCGACACCTACGGGCCCGTCGCGTACGAGGCGTACGTGCCGGCGTGGGCCGTGCTCGGATGGAGCGGCCGTTGGGATGAATTGCCGGCGGCGCACGCGACGGCGATCGCTTTCGACCTGCTCGCGCTCCTCGGCTTGATGCTGCTCGGCCGGCGGTTCGGGGGCGTGCGCCTCGCTGTCATGCTCCCGTTCGCTTGGGCCGCGTATCCGTTCACGCAGTACGTGTCCAGCTCGAACACGAACGACGCGATCATGCCCGTGCTGCTCATCTTCGGCTTCTGGCTCGTCACGTCGGCCTTCGCGCGTGGAGCGTTTCTCGCCCTCGCCGGCTGGACGAAGTTCGCGGCTCTCCTCCTGGTGCCGCTCTGGGCCGGGTATCCGGAGGGACGCCGCTTCTCCGGAAAGATTGCGTTTGCAGGGGGTTTTGTCGGCGCCACACTCGCCGCCTTCTCGATCCTCCTGCTCGAGCCGAATCCCGCGCACGCGGCCAGGGTCTTCTGGGACCGGACGTTCGGCTGGCAGGTGGGCCGCGACTCGCCGTTCTCCATCTGGGGGTGGGGCCAGTACCACGCGGCGGGGATCCCGGACCTCGGTTTTGCCCAGCAGGTCTTCCTCGGGCTGGTGGCGCTGTGTGCCGTCGCCTGCTACTTCGTTCCGCGCCAGAAGACCCCGCTTCAGCTCGCCGCGTTGACCGCGGCCCTCCTGATCGGGTTCGAGCTCGCGCTCACGCACTGGTTCTACCTCTACATCCCCTGGTTCTTCCCGTTCGTCGCCTTTGTCGTGCTGGCTCCACGGCGACGGCGTCATGCTGTTCCTCCGAGTGAAAGCGAAGCCCCAGAGCTCGTCCTCCCCGCCCGCTGACAGCGCGTTCGCCTTCGCGGCGACGCTCGTTGCGGTCGTCCTCTTCCTCGTCGTCTGGGGCGTCCTGCACCGCGGGTACTTCACGAGCCACCCGATCGTCGACACGCCGGTCTACGAGCGGTACGGGGCTGCGATGAACGACGGGAAGCTCCCCTACCGCGACTTCAGGGTCGAGTACCCGCCCGGTGCTCTTCCGGTCTTCGCGGTGCCTTCGCTCGGCGATGCGGGCTCCGAGACGTTCCGCGTGCGTTTCGAGGCGCTCATGGCCTTCTTCGGCGAGGCGATCATCGTCTGCGTCGCGCTCGCGCTCGTCTCGCTCGGGGCCGGCAGGAGGCGGCTGGTGGGAGCGCTCGGCTTCGTCTCGCTCGCTCCCCTCGCGCTCGGCCCGGTCGTTCTCTCGCGCTTCGACCTCTGGCCCGCCGCATTGACGGCGGCCGCGCTCGCCGCGCTCGTCTCGGGACGGCTCCGGCTCGGGCACGTCGCGCTCGGCGCTGCGATCGCGGCGAAGCTCTACCCGGTCGTGCTTGCCCCGGTTGCCGTCGCCTACGTCTGGCGACGCAAGGGAAGGCGTGAGGCGCTCGTCTGTGCAGCCGCGATGGCTGCGGTCGTGGTGCTCGCATTCGTTCCGTTCCTCGTGCTGGCGCCCGGCGGCCTCTGGCACAGCCTCTGGGATCAGGCGTCGCGCCCACTACAGATCGAGAGCCTCGGTGCGGGGCTCATCCTGGTGGCGCACAACGTATTCGGGACCGGGATCACGATGGAGTCGAGCCACGGCTCGCAGAACCTCGTCGGTTCGGCGCCCGACGCGCTCGCGGTCGCGCAGTCCGTCCTGCAGGTCGTGGCGCTCGTCACCGTCTGGGTTCTGTTCGCGCGCGGCCCGGCTCGGCGCGATCGGCTGATCCTGGCGAGCGCGGCCGCGCTCGTGGCCTTCATCGCCCTCGGGAAAGTTCTTTCGCCCCAGTTCCTGATCTGGCTGATCCCGTTCGTCCCGCTCGTGCATGGCCGCCGCGGGTTGACAGCGGCGGCGCTGCTCGCCGCCGCGCTCGTCCTCACGCAGCTCTGGTTCCCGTACCGCTACTGGGAGCTGGCGCTCCACTTCGGAGCGCTCCAGTCCTGGCTCGTGCTTGCCCGCGACCTCGTCCTAGTTGCGCTGCTTGTGACGGTGTGGCCGCGAGCGACAACGGGTATCTTCAAGTGATCAAGGCGCTCGTCCTCATCGTTTCGGTCACCTGCGCTTTCGGCGCGGCACTCACCGCAGGCGGAACCACGGGCGGCCCAGCGAACGGGCTCGTGGCCTACTCCGTGAGGTTCACGGTTCCAGGGCTGTTGCAGGACAGGTCATCGATCTGCGCCAAGGACATGCGGAGCGGCCGGACCTGGCGGCTCACCGGCCACCCCAGTCGCGACGACACGCGACCAGCGTGGTCGCCCGGTGGCGAGCGCCTCGCCTTCTCACGCCTCTACCCCCGAACGGGGAAGAGCGTGATCGCCGTCATGGATGCAACCGGCAAGACACGGATCGTCCCCGGCGGGAAGGGTGCGGAGTGGTCGCCCTCCTGGTCGCCCGACGGAAAGCTGCTCGTGTTCCTGTCCCGCGGCGGGGTCTTCGTCATGACGGCCGAGGGAGCCGAGAGGAGGCGCATCGTCGAGCTCCCGACGACGCCGGAGGCCCTCTACGCCGCCCCTCGGTGGTCTCCGGCCGGGTCGACGATCTCGTACCACGAGGGAAATCCTGCGGCGATCTTCTTCGTCAACCCCGACGGCACGAACAAGAGGAAGTTCATCGACGGACACGACCTCGCGTGGGCTCCCGACGGCAACCGAGTCGCGTACGGCACCGAGGGCGTCAATTGGGTGGAGGCGGGTCAGGTCTACACGGTCAATCTCGACGGGAGCAACCTGCGTCGGCTGACGAAGAACCGCGCGGGTGCCGGGGATCCGGCCTGGTCGCCGGACGGCGCGCAGATCGCGTACGGGCGCTACCGGGCCGACACTCGAGCGGATGCCGATCTCCATGTCATGAACACCGACGGCACGAGGGACAGGCAGCTGTCGGCAATTCCTTTCCCCGAGCAGAGCGCCGCCTGGCAGCCGCTGCCGGGCGGGTCTCAGCCGTTCTCGTTCCTCGATCGGCGACCTCCGTGTGCCGTCACCGGCACCGCTCGGAGTGACCGCTTGCGCGGGTCTTCGCGAGACGATCTCATCTACGGGTTCGCGGGTGCGGACCGGCTCTCAGGCGGACGCGGCGCCGATCGGCTCGGCGGTGGCCCTGGTAACGACCGAATCCTCGGAGGGGCGGGTAACGACGTCGTTGCCAGCGGTGGAGGCGCGGACGTTGTCAGCTGCGGCTCCGGTCGGGACGCCGTGATCGCAGGCCGCCGCGACCGCGTCGCCAGCGACTGCGAGCGTGTCATCCGCCGCTAGTCGACTTGGACTAGCACGGCCTCACAGCTCGTCGCGCGGCCTGAGCCGTCGCATTCGACGAGCGCCCCTCGCATGATCGGGCTCCTCGTAACTGTGTGGCCGAGGTCGCGAACGGGTACCTCAACATCATGAAACAGGCGCTTGTGCTTCTGGCCCTTCTTGCTCTCGCAGGCCTCTCCGCGAGTGGGAATGGCAGAACCGCAAAAGCGGGTGTAGCAAACGGGCTCGTCGCGTACTCCGTCGAGTTCGAGCTTCCCGGCAAATGGACGGGGGCGGGGCAGATCGAGACCATGGTCGGTCTCTGCGCGAAGGACATTCGCAGCGGGAAGACGTGGCGGCTCACGGGAGACCCGCGCCACGACGACGAGTGGCCCGCGTGGTCGCCAGACGGGACGCAACTCGCGTTCAACCGCAATGAGCGCGACGGCAACCGGTACGACATGGTCGTGATGGACGCGATGGGCCGCACTCGCGTCGTCGAAGGTGGAGGTGCCTACCCGTCCTGGTCCCCAGACGGGAAGAAGTTCGTCTTCGCCGACGACGGGATCGTCGTCATGAACACGGACGGCACCGGCCGGAGGCAGATCGTCGAGCCCCCTCGGGGTCTCGGGTACGTCGAGCCATCACCTGAGTGGTCCCCGGACGGGAGCAAGATCGCGTTCGTGCGTCAGGAGAGCCCGGTTCCAGGCTCCGGCTCGAGCATCTTTCTGGTCAACCCCGACGGGAGCGAGAAGCGGAAGCTCACGGATGGCAGAGACCCGTCGTGGTCGCCGGACGGAACGAGGGTTGCGTTCGAGAGCATGCCAGAGCCGGGCGGCGTCCACGTCATCGGCATTGACGGAACCGGTCGCCGCGCGCTCCGCCGTGACGGATCGGGTCCGCTCGCGTGGTCTCCGGATGGAACGCTGATCGCTTTCGCCACGTACAAGGACGACCTGAACGACGTGTTCGCCGACGTGTCTCTGATCAGGTCCGACGGCACCGGCGTCCGCCCGCTGGCGAGGACCCCCCTCCTCGAGTGGGCGCCGGCGTGGCAGCCGCGGCCCGCAGGCGCGCCTCTTTCTCTCCTGCGGAACCGCCCTCCCTGCGCGATCACCGGGACGGCGCGCAAGGACCGCCTCCGCGGCACCTCCAGAGACGACCTCGCCTACGGCTACCACGGCGCGGACGCGGTCCGCACGCTTGCCGGTGCCGACATGGCGCTTGGGGGCGCGGGACCGGATGTCCTCGCCGGGGGGCGCGGCCCGGATCGGCTCGCTGGGGGTGCGGGCTCGGATCGGATCATCGGGGGCAGCGGCTCAGACGTGATCGTCGGCGGTTCCGGAGACGATGTCGTCCG
Organism: uncultured Gaiellales bacterium; assembly: GCA_964591295.1. Taxonomy (GTDB): domain Bacteria; phylum Actinomycetota; class Thermoleophilia; order Gaiellales; family Gaiellaceae; genus VAXT01. The sequence goes on from CAZQAG010000006.1 coordinate 24,500, forward strand.
CGCTGCCGACGGCACCCGCGATCGGATCAGGTGCGGTCCCGGCGTCGACCGGATAGAGGCCGACGCCCTCGATCGCGTGAAAAAGGACTGCGAGCGGGTGATTCGCCGCTAGTCGATCGAAACCCGAACGGCTTCGCAGCTCGTCGCGCGTCCTCGGCCGTCACACTCGACTAGTGCGCCCTCGAGGCGGAGGCCGCCCTCGGCCGTCTCGAACCTGACGGGCATCCCGGTCCTCATCCGCTGAATCGCCTGCTCGGCTTTGACGCCGATCACGGAGTCGTGAGGGCCGGTCATGCCCGCGTCCGTGATCGCCGCCGTCCCGCCGGGCTGCACGCGCGCGTCGCTCGTCTGGACGTGCGTGTGCGTGCCGAAGACCGCGGTCACGCGGCCGTCGAGATAGTGAGCCATCGCCACCTTTTCGCTGGTCGCCTCGCCGTGGAAGTCGACGAGCACGACCGGCGCCTCGCGACGCGCCTCCTCGACGAGCTCGTCGATCACCTCGAACGGCGCCACGGCGGGCTGCATGAAGAGATCGCCGAGCAGGTTGATCACCGCGACGCGAGTGTCGTCCCGCGCGGTGGCGACGGTCATGCCTCGCCCGGGCGCCTGGGCCGAGAGGTTCGCGGGCCGGATCAGCCGCTCGCTCCCCGAGAGGTAGGGGACGATCTCGCGCCGCCGCCAGGTGTGGTTGCCGAGCGTGAGCACGTCGACGCCGGACGCGAGGAGCACGTCCGCGAGCTTCGGCGTGATGCCGACGCCGTCCGCGACGTTCTCGCCGTTGGCGACGCAGAAGTCGATGTCAAGCTCATCGCGCAGAGACGGCAGACGCTCCTCGACCGCGCGGCGGCCCGGACGACCGTTCACGTCGGCGACGAAGAGGATTCTCAGGGGATGGCTAGGGTGGCCGGTCGAGCGAGCGAGACCGAGACGTGGTTGCCCGCGTCCTGCGTGTAGCGCGCGAGCGCTTGCCGCTCGACCTGGGAGAAGTCGATGACCGTGCCGATCTTCGAGATCGCCGCCGCGACCGACGAGCCGACCGTCAGGGCCGGGTCGGGCCGGAGGTGGGTAAGCCGGACGACGAGCGCGGGCTCGTTCGCCGGCTGGATGTCGATGCGGGCTCCGAACACCTTGCCCCGCAGCATCAAAGGAGTGATGCCGACGATCGTCCCGTCCACCGGCGAGTAGACGTCCGTGCCCGGGACCGCGCCGACGTCAAGCGCCGCGGTGCTTGGCCCCTCGTCGCCTCCGAGCAGGTAGTAGGTCAGCCCGTTCGTGCCTCCGCCGAAGAGCTTCCGTGCGATGCGCGTGAGGAGCCCCTCGTTGGCCTGGCGGCCGACCGGGTCGAGCGCGAGGGCTCCCCCGCCGACTGCGTGGTACCCGATCGCTGTCACCCGGCTCTGGTCGATCGGCAGCTGCAGCCGGAGAGAGCCGTACAGCGCAACGACCTGAGGCCGCGGCTGGCCGGCCGGCAGGAGCCGGATGGCGGGCGCGGGCCTGGTCTCTGTCAGGGAAGACGAGCCTGAACCGAAGGCAGTGAGGGCAAGCGTGACGACGACAGCGATGGAAACGGCTATCAGACCGGCAATTCGCCGGGCTCTTCGTCTCGCGGCGGCTCGAGCCTTGGACGTGCGGCGCGCCTGCCCTGGGGTCCGGGGCGGGGGCATGTTCGGCACCGTAACCGATGCGTCCGCATCTTGCATAGCTGCACCCTCCGCGCGACCGCGCAGGAGGGCGAGCCGCGGAGACGGCTCCGTTTCCTCCCACAGCTCGTAACGGTCGAGCGCGAGCGCGCCATCCTCGAAGGCCGACCAGTCCCAGGCCGGCGGCCTGAGCGACACGACCCGCGCGGTACGATGGCTTCCATGTCCGGCGGGACGCCGACCATTCAGATCCCGCGTTGGATTCAGCTGGTCGGGCTTCCCGTGCTCGCGCTGATCGCGATCCTGCTCGCGGGAAAGGTCTTTCACGCGGTCTTCCTGTTCGTCGTCGCGGGGTTGATCGCGCTGCTGCTCGACCCGCTGGTGCGCGCCCTGGAACGGCTCCGAATTCCGCGCGGCTTCTCCATAGCGATCGTCTACCTCAGCTTTGCCGCTGCTCTGGCCATTGTCGCCATCGCCATCGGCGTGATCGTCAGCGACCAGACCCAGTCGGCGGCGAATCGGATCGACACCTACCTTACGAAGGAGGACGGACGGAGCTCGCAGACCGGGTTCGAGCAGGACGTCGACCGCTTCCAGGGCTGGCTCGACACCCACCACCTCGAGCGGGTCGACATCCGCGAGCAGGGCCAGGACTTCGCCGCCAACGTCAAGGGCCAGGACGTCGAGAAGTACACCTCGACGGTGATCGACTTCGTCCGCGGCGCGGCAATCTCGATCTTCCAGCTCGTCTTCAGCCTGGTGCTGATCCTCGTCATCTCGATCTACATGCTCCTCGACATGGGCCGCCTAAAGAGGGCGATGGACCGGCGCTTCCCGCCGAAGCCTCCTCAATCCGGGCTCGTCATCCGGATGGAGCACGCGGTTGCCGGGTACGTGCGCGGCCAGGTCCTCCTCTCGGCAATCATCGGTACGAGCGCCGGCGTTGGGCTCTGGCTGCTCGGCACGCTCGGCTGGGCTGCCGGCGCGGACCGCTACGCCGTCCTCTTCGGCGCCTGGGTGGCGGTCACCGAGCTCATCCCGTACCTCGGTCCCTGGCTCGGCGGGATCGTGCCCATCGCCTATGCGCTCGTCGTCGATCCGGTCTCCGCGATCTGGGTGCTGCTCCTCTTCCTCGGGATCCACCAGATCGAGGGGCACATCGTGGTCCCGAAGGTGATGGGAAGCGCGCTGCGGCTGCATCCACTGCTCGTCATCTTCGGTCTGCTCGCCGGCGCGGAGCTCTACGGGCTCCCCGGCGTCTTCGTCGCGCTGCCTTTGCTCGCCGTGATTCGAGCCCTGTACGAGTTCTTCAGCGAGCGCGTCGAGCTCGAGGACTGGAAGGCGGGGGTGGTGCCTGTCGAGGTTGACGTCGAAGAGACACGGCCCATTCAGCCCGTGCCGCCGGAAAAACCGCCCGAGGCTAAGGTGGCTCCGTGAGCGCGTTCCCCGCAACTCGTCTCCGCAGGCTGCGCCGCACCGGAGCGCTCCGCTCCCTCGTGCGCGAGACGAAGCTCGATCTCGACGATTTCGTCTATCCCCTCTTCGTCGGCACCGACACTAAGGCGAACGAGGAGCTCCCCGCGCTCGGGCGGTTCTCCGTGGAGGATCTCTCGCGGGAAGCCGAGGAGCTGCTGGGGCTCGGGCTCTCTGCGGTCATCCTCTTCGGCATCCCGGAGGAGAAGGACGATGAGGGCTCGGGCGCGTACGCGACGGACGGGATTGTCCAGCAAGCCCTCCGGGCTCTGCGCGAGCGCTATCCGGATCTCGTGCTGATGACGGACGTCTGTCTCTGCGAGTACACCTCGCACGGCCATTGCGGCCTGATCGAGAACGGCGAGGTGGCAAACGACGCGACGCTGGAGCTGCTCGGCCGCACTGCGGTCAGCCATGTGGAGGCGGGCGCGGACGTCGTTGCGCCGAGCGACATGATGGACGGGCGCGTGGCCGCTCTAAGAGGGGCCCTCGACGAGGCCGGTTTCGCGGAGACGGCGATCGTCTCGTACGCGGCGAAGTACGCCTCGGCCTTCTACGGGCCGTTCCGCGAGGCGGCCGAGTCGACGCCCTCCTTCGGCGATCGCCGCGGCTACCAGATGGATCCCGCGAACGTGCGCGAGGCGCTGCGCGAGTGCGAGCTCGACGTGGCGGAGGGCGCCGACGCGTTGATCGTCAAGCCGGCGCTGCCGAACCTCGACGTCATCCGCGCCGTCCGCGAGCGCTTCGACCTGCCGGTGGCCGCGTACAACGTCTCCGGTGAGTACGCGATGGTGAAGGCGGCAGCCGCGCGGGGCTGGCTCGACGAGCGCCAGGCGGCGACCGAGTCGTTGACGGCGATCAAGCGCGCAGGCGCCGACTTCGTCGTTAGCTACTGGGCCAAGGAGCTCGTCGCCTGGCTCTGAAGTCGAAGTCCGAGCTTGCGCGGGAGGCCGAGCGCCTGATCCCGGGCGGCGTCAACTCGCCCGTGCGCGCGATGAAAGCGGTGGGGCTCGACGAGCCGCTCTTCGTACGCAAGGGGAAGGGCGCGTACGTGACGACGGCCGGCGGCGAGCGCTACGTCGACTGGGTGATGTCGTTCGGTCCGCTCGTCTTCGGCCATGCCGATCGGGAAACGGTCGAGGCCGTTCAGCAGACGGCCGACGAGGGGACGACCTTCGGCGCGACGACCGAGCGGGAGGTGGAGCTCGCGGCCGAGATCGTCGACGCGTTCCCCTCGATCGAGCAGGTGCGGCTCGTCAGCTCGGGGACCGAGGCGGCGATGAGCGCCGTCCGGCTCGCCCGGGGAGCGACGAGGCGCGACCGGATCCTGAAGTTCGCCGGGTGCTACCACGGTCACGCCGACGCGCTGCTCGCCGAGGCGGGGTCCGGCCCGGCGACGCTGGGCGTGCCCGCGACGGCCGGAGTGCCGTCTGGCGCGACGGCGGACACGATCGTCGCTCCGTACAACGACATCGACGAGGCGGCCCTCGCGGTCGCGCGCTTCGGTGAGGGCCTCGCCTGCGTGATCGTCGAGCCGGTCGCCGGGAACATGGGCGTCGTCCCGCCGGCACCCGGCTTCCTCGAGGGGCTCCGCGAGTTGTGCGATGCGTCAGGCGCGCTGCTCGTCTTCGACGAGGTGATCACGGGCTTCCGGATCTCGCGCGGAGGCGCGCAGGAGCGGTTTGGGATGAACGCCGACCTGACGGTGCTGGGGAAGATCGTCGGCGGAGGGATGCCGATCGGCGCCTTCGGCGGCTCGGCGGAGCTCATGCGTCACCTCGCGCCGGTCGGCGAGGTCTACCAGGCAGGCACGCTCTCGGGGAACCCGCTTGCGACGGCCGCGGGCATCTCCGTCCTGCGGCGCCTGCGCGACCCGGTCGTCTACGAAGAGCTCGAGCGGCGCTCGGCACGCCTGGAGGCGGGCCTCGGAGGCCTCGGCGTCTTCCAGCGCATCGGCGCCATGGCCACGCTCTTCATGGGGTCAGGCCCCGTTAAGGACTTCGCACAGGCGTCGGCGTGCGACACGGCCCGTTACAGCGAGTACTTCCGGCACATGCTCGAGCGGGGCATCTACGTGCCGCCCTCGCAGTTCGAGGCGATGTTTGTCTCCCTTGCGCACGGGGACGACGAGATCGACCGGACGGTGGAGGCCGCCGCTGAGTTCTTCGCAGCCACTTGACCTGTGGCAGGAGATCGCGCTCGACGCCGAGCGTGAGGGGTCGCTCTGGCGAGAGGCGCTCCGGCCGCGGGGGGCACGCGATCGAGAGCTGGTGTTCTCGACGCTGACCGAGTCTCGCTTCGCGCTCGCCGTTGAGACCATCTACGAGGGGTACCTCGTCCACTACGGTCGTCCCCGGCTCTTCGCGCCCGGCGACCACGACACGATCCTCCTCCTCGGTGACTACCTGTACGCGCACGGGCTCGTGCGCCTTGCGACGGCGGGCTCGGTGGAGGCCGTCGCCGACATGGGGGAGCTGATCTCGCTCTGCGCCCAGCTGCGTGCCGAGGGCTCGGGCGAGGACGGGCCGGCCTGGGCCGCGAGCGTGGCGCTGCTCGGCAAAGGCGTTCTCAAGGAGACCGACGACCCGGAGACGCTCGTCGCGCGCGCGAAGGAGGCGGCCGGGGCGGACCCCGTCGATCGCGCGCTCGCAGCTCACCGCCAGCGGGTTCGTTAAAGTCGCAGCGGATGGGTCACGTGCTTGCAGCCGCCTTCGTGCTCGCCGACGCAGCCGCCGAGGGCAAGAAGGTCATCATCGCGATGCTGATCACCGGTCTGATCCTCGCGGCGCCCCCCGTCCTCGGCGAGACGTACAACTACTTCAAGTACCACCGCCGCGGCCGCAGCCCACACTAGGACGTCGCGTGAGGGGTCGAACATGGGGAGCAGCGTTGATCGCGGCGGCGCTCGCGGCTGCGTTCCTCGCCGGCCTCCTGGTCGGGCGCGACCGGACGCCGGCGCAGGTCACGAGCGCCGCACCCGCGAAGCCGGTGCAGCAGACGATGCCCGTATCCGGTCGGACCACCCTTCAGCCTGTGCCGATCCTTCCCGGCATCCGGCTCGACCCGCACAACCTCGACTTCACCGAGCTCGTGCCCCGAGACGGCGTGGTCGACGGCGCCTGGTTCGTGCCCGCCGGCCGCGGAGAACCTCAGTTGGCGGTCGCCTGGCACCGCGGCACAACCAGAAACGGCTTCGAAGACACGCGTCTCTGGAACCTCACGCTCTGGAGCCCGGAGGGCATCTCGGGACGCAGATGGGTGCCATACCGGCTCATCGTCGCGTCGCCCTATCCGATCCGCGACTGGATCGGCCGCTCCGGTGTGAAGCTCGCGGACGTCACCGGAGACGGCCATGCCGACCTGCTCGTCTCGGTCGGAATCAGGGGCAGCAACCATGCCGCAACCTTGATCTCGGTCTTCGCGACAATCGACGGCAAGGTCCGCCGAATCTACGGGCACGGGTCGACCGAGGACAAGTTCGGAGGGCGCGCGTACGGTCGGAACATCACGGAGACCTCCTGGGGAGCGCGCAACGGCATGCTCTGGTTCGACGAGCCCCGAGGCGGCCAGAGCGTCTGCTGTCCCGACTACCGCTTGAAGTACCAGCTCCGATGGAATGGCAACGGTTGGAATCGTGTCTCGGAAGAGCGCGTTCCCCTGCGCTACGGCTAACCACGCAGCCCTAGACTGACGCGATGGCGCCGCCGGGGGACCTCAGAGAGTGGATTGCGCTCCTCGAGCGGGAGGTCGAGCTCGTCCGCGTCCAGACCGAGGTCGACCCATACCTCGAGGTGACCGAGATCGTCGACCGCACGGTGCGCTCAGGCGGGCCCGCGCTTCTCTTCGAGAATCCGAAGGGCTCGTCGCACCCGCTGCTCGTCAACCAGTTCGGGACGGAGCGCCGCATGTGCCTGGCGCTCGGGGTCGACCGCCTCGACGACGCGGCCGCGAAGCTCGAGTCGGTCCTCGAGATGCAGCCGCCGCAGGGCCTGGCCCAGAAGGTCAAAGGCCTGAAAATGCTGAAGTCGATCGCCGACTCGATGCCGAAGACCGTCCGCAGCGGCCCCTCGCAGGAGATCGTGCTGCAAGGCGACCAGGTCGATCTCGACCTCCTTCCGATCCAGCACTGCTGGCCCGGCGACCCCGCGCCGTTCATCACGCTCCCGGCCGTCATCACCCAGGATCCGAAGACGGGCACGCGCAACGTCGGCATGTACCGCATGCAGAAGCTCGACTCCGCCTCGACGGCGATGCACTGGCAGCTCCACAAGGACGGGCGCATGGACTACCTGGCGGCCGACGGTCGACTGGATGTGTCCGTCGCGATCGGGCTCGACCCGGTGACGACCTATTCGGCGAGCGCGCCGCTTCCGAAGCACATCGACGAGTTCATGCTGGCGGGATTCCTGAAGGGGGAGCCGGTCGAGCTCGTGAAGTGCAAGACGAACTCGTTGGAGGTTCCGGCCAATGCGGAGATCGTCCTCGAGGGCTACGTGGAGCAAGGGGACCTGGCCATCGAGGGCCCGTTCGGCGATCACACGGGCTACTACTCTGCGGCCGAGCCGTTCCCCGTCTTCCACGTGACCGCGATGACGATGCGCGCGGATGCGATCTACCCGTCGATCGTCGTCGGCAAGCCGCCCGCCGAGGACGCATGGCTCGGCAAGGCGACCGAGCGAATCTTCCTGCCGGCGATCCGCATGAGCGTGCCCGAGATCGTCGACTACGACTTGCCGGTCGCGGGCGCGTTCCACAACTGCGTGATCGTCTCGATCCGCAAGAGCTTTCCCGGCCAGGCCCAGAAGGTGATGCACGCGATCTGGGGCCTCGGCCTGCTCAGCCTCACGAAGTCGGTCGTCGTCGTGGACGAGCACGTGGACGTCCACGACTACGCAGAGGTCTTCTTCCGCGTGACCGCCAACGTCGACCCGAAGCGCGACGTCATGCTCACCGAGGGGCCGCTCGACCACCTCGACCACGCTCCGACCCGCCAGTTCTACGGCGGCAAGATCGGCATCGACGCGACGCACAAGGGCGTCGAAGAGGGCACCCGCGAGTGGCCTGACGAGATCGTGATGAGCGACGAGATCCGCTCGCTCGTCGACCGCCGCTGGGCCGAGTACGGCATCGACGAAGCTCCCGACGAAGCCGACGCCCGCCTGTCGCGCCCGTTGCGGCAATTGCTACGTCGTTGACGATCGGTTCGGAGACCGATTGAATCCGCGTCAAGACGTGGATCCGCACGGCGGTCACGGCACTCCGCACGAGCCTACGCCGACTATCTGGCCGGTTGGCTTTGCCGTTGGCATCGCCTGCATCTTCATCGGCCTGATTCTGAGCAACGTCGTCCTGGCGGTCGGCGCAGTGCTGACGGCGCTCTTCGGCTTCCTCTGGATCCGCGACGTCACCAGCGGCTACCGGGCCGATCCGACCCAGCCCTTGGCCGAGCCCGAGCCTGCACCGATCCCGGCCCACAAGGCCGAGCCGGCGCGTTCGGAACTGGACGAGGGCGACGTCGTCCGCTATCCGCGCTCGAAGTTCCTCGAGGCCGCGACGCTCGGTCTCGGCGGCGTGATCGGAGGAGTCGTTACCGCTCCGGTCCTCGGCTTCACCGTTCTGCCCGCCTTCGTCGACCAGGGCCATCCCGAGGTCGACGTCGGCGCCCTCGACGACTTCCCCCAGAACGAGTTCGTGATCGCGACGTTCCTCCTCGACCCCGAGCAGGGCGAGGTCTCGCGACGGACCGCCTACATCCGCAACAACGGCTTGCTCGACGGCAACCCGAGCTTCACTTGCCTGTCGAACCGCTGCGTCCACCTCGGCTGCCCCGTCCAGGTGAACGGCTTGCCACTCGACGAGGAGAAGAAGACCGAGAAGGGCGTGGACCTTATTCCGACCGAGGCCGCGGCGGGCTTCGGCTGTCCCTGCCACGGGGGCCAGTACGACAACGAGGGGAACCGCACCGCCGGTCCCCCCGTCCGCGCGCTCGACCGCTACGAGTTCCGCATCAAGGACGGACGACTCTTCCTCGGCAAGACCTTTTCCGTCTCGGATGTCGACGGGCTTGGCGCCGAGGCGAGGATCCACTCGTTCCCCCTCGCCGGCCCCGGCCAGCACGTTGACGGCATCTCGGGCTTGCTCTATCCGCTCCAGCCGCCCCGCTGATGGCAAGGAGGAAACCAGGCCGGCGCGAGGAGATCCTGAAGCTCATGCTCTACCCGCTCGACTGGCTGGAAGAGCGTTCCGGGCTCGTCGGCGGCGTCAAAGCCTTCCTTTTCCGCAAGGTCCCCGGAGACATCAGCTGGGGCCACACGCTCGGCTCGGCCTCGCTCACCGCCTTCATCGTCCAGGCGGTCACGGGCGTGATCCTGGCCATGTACTACAAGCCGGATCCGAACTCGGCATACGAGTCGATTCGCTACATCACCGACGACCTCACGTTCGGGTGGCTCGTCCGGGGAATGCACCGGTGGGGCGCGAGCGTCTTCATCATCCTGCTCTTCCTGCACATGGGTCGCGTCTTCCTCTACGGCGCCTACAAGTACCCGCGTGAGCTGAACTGGATCGTCGGCGTCCTGATCCTCGTGCTCGGGATGATGGAGGGCTTTTTCGGATACCTCCTGCCGTGGGACGAGACCGCGTACTGGGCGACGGTCGTCGGGGTCAACCTGCAGGCGACCGGGCCGTTCGTGGGGCCTTTCCTCGGTCAGGTTCTCCAGGGAGGGGCTGAGATCGGCCCGGAGACCCTCGCGCGGTTCTACGCGCTGCACATGCTCGTCTTACCGGGCGCGCTCGCCGGGTTGATCATCCTGCACCTGTACCTCGTCGTGCGCCTCGGCGTGACTTCGCCGCCATGGTCGCCGACGGCCGCCGGCCGTCCGCGCCCGGGGCCGCCGCCTCCGCCGCGCAAAGGACTGGTCGAGCCCGGCTCACGGGGGAAGCGCAAGCGATGAACAGGCGACTCGAGGAGCGGCGCGCCCAGCACCAGGCGTACAAGAAGGACGTCAAAGAGCGCGGGAAGCCGTTCTACCCGTACGCGATGTTCCACGACACGGTGATGAGCCTGTTCGTGGTCTGCTTGATCGTCGCGATGACCGTCGTCTGGAAGTTCACGGCCGACGAAGCGTCCGAGCCCGAGGGAGCGTCGAGCTCCGGCTGGTTCGGGAGGCTCTACGACGAGAAAGCCGATCCCGGGACGACGAGCTTCACTCCACGGCCCGACTGGTACTTCTACTTCCTCTTCTACCTGCTTCGGATCTTCAAATGGCCCGACTCGGTCATCCTCGGCACGGTCGGCATCCCGACGATCGCCCTCGTGCTGTTGCTCGCGTTCCCGTTCCTTGACGTGCGCCGCGAGCGCCGGCCCCTGCGACGTCCCGTTGCGATGGTGGCTGCCGTGGTGACCGTGATCTCGATGGGGACGCTGAGCTGGCTGGGCGCGACGGCCAAGGAGCCGGGCGGGGATATCACCGTGGTGGAGGAATGGGCCAAGACGCAGGGCTTCGTCGGCAACACCGATGCGGTCGAGGGCGCCACGATCTTTGCCAGGGTGGGCTGCCAGAACTGCCACACGTATCTCGGCTCGGGGGCAACGAACCTCGGGGCGCCGGATCTGTCCGATATCGGTGCGACTTCGAACCGCGGGGTCCAGGGTTTCGCGGACTACGTGGCCAACCCGGCGCAGTTCGGAAATAGGAACATGCCGGCTTTTGCCGACCTCGGCGAAGACAACCTGCGCAAGCTCGGCACCTTTCTCCAGGAATCCAAGGGCCCTCAGTAATGCGTGTCTTCCTCGGGATCACCGGCGCGTCCGGAGGGCCGTATGCCGCGCGCCTTGTCGACGCCCTGGCGGCCGCCGAGTACGAGGTCGGGATCAGCGCCTCCGCTGCGGGAGTCCAAGTGCTCGCCACGGAGCTGTACGGCGATCCGCGGCTCCCGCGGGACGAGGTGCTCGCGCGCTTCACGGAGCGTGCAGGCGCGGCGGCCACGGTCTACGACCCGCACGACTACTCGGCGCCGTACGCGAGCGGGTCGGCGCCCGTCGACGGCTACGTCGTCTGTCCCTGCTCGATGGCGACAGCGGGCACGATCGCGACGGGCGGCGAGGCGAACCTCATCCACCGGGCCGCCGGTGTCGCGCTCAAGGAGGGGCGGAAGCTCGTCCTCGTCCCCCGCGAGACGCCGCTCTCGACGATCCATCTCGAGAACCTGCTGAAGCTGCGGCAGGCCGGGGCGGTCATCCTCTTCGCAGCTCCGGGCTTCTACCACGGCGCCGAGACGATCGACGATCTCGTCGACTTCGTAGCCGGGCGCTGCCTCGCCCAACTCGGCCTCGACACGACCCTCGTCAAACCGTGGGGCGACGAATGAGCCATGTCCAACACCCCCCTGTCCGGCGTCTGACACCGGACAGGGCCTCGATGGACAGTTGCAACCGCGTAGCCAAGCGGGTCGCGGGCCAGAACAGACATGACTTGGTGTCAGACACCGGACATGTCCGGTGGTTGGCGTGACGACGCAGACCGGGACGCTGCCGCCCGAGGGGGTCCGGCGCATGTTCGACCGGATCGCGCCGGTCTACGACTCGATGAACCGGCTCATGACCGCCGGGCTCGATCGCCGCTGGCGGGAGGAGACCGCCGGCGCCGTCGTGCGCCCGGGTGACCGGGTGCTCGACGCATGCTGCGGAACCGGGGACCTCGCGATTGCCGCGGCGAGGGCAGGAGGCAAGGTCACGGGCCTCGACTTCTCCGAGCCGATGCTCGCCCGCGCGCGCGCGAAGAATCCGGAGGTCGAATGGGTCTCGGGCGACGCCCTTGCGCTCCCATTCGCCGACGGCTCGTTCGACGCTGCGACGGTTGGGTTCGGTGTCCGCAACCTCGACGACCTCGAGCGCGGGCTCGCGGAGCTCAGGCGCGTCCTCAAGCCGAGCGGGCGGCTGGCGATCCTCGAGATCGCGCGACCGAAGGGCCTCGTTGCTCCCTTCTATCGATTCTGGTTCGACGGCGTGATCCCGCTCGCGGGCAAGGTCCTGCCCGGCGGCTCGGCCTATTCGTACCTGCCCGCAAGCGTGCGCCGGTTCCCGGCGCCCGAGGGCCTGGCGAAGCTGCTCGACGAGGCCGGCTTCGACGAGATCCGTTGGCGCCTCCATGCCGGGGGGATCGTCGCCCTGCATACGGGGACGGCGCGATGAGCGCGATTGCAACCGTGCGCGCGGCGCCGGGCCTCGACGCCTACCTCGACCGGCTCGAGGACAAGCTCGCCGAGGCAGTTGCCGCCAGGCCGGGGCTCGTCGCCGAGATCGGGAGCGAGGCGCTCTCCTCCGGCGGGAAGCGGCTGCGTCCCTTGCTCGTCTTCCTCACGGCGCCCCAGGAGGACGATCCACCGCTGGCGGCGGGCGTCGCGATCGAGCTCGTCCACATGGCGAGCCTCGTCCACGACGATCTGATCGACGGCGCCGAGCTTCGGCGCGGGCGCGCCTCGGTGTGGTCCGCGTACGGGCCCGAGGCCGCGAGTGCAGGAGGCGTCTACCTCTTCGCCCGCGCCTTCGCCGAGCTCGCCGAGACCGGCGACGCCGAGGGGGTCGGCATCCTTGCCGACTCCGCGCTCGCCCTCGTGCGCGGCGAGGCGCTCGAGCGGGGACAGCGGCGTCGGCCCGACACGACCGTCGAGGAATACCTGGAACGCTGCGCGTTCAAGACCGCCAAACTCTTCGAGGCGGCCTGCCTGCTCGGGAGTCGACGCGCCGAGCTCGGAGCGTTCGGCCTCGCGCTCGGCATCGCCTTCCAGATCATCGACGACTGCCTCGACTGCGCAGGCCAGACGGTCGAGACCGGGAAGATCGCCGGCACCGATCTGCGCGAGGGAATCCCGACGCTGCCGCTTCTGCTCGCCGCGCAGGAGGACGAGGTCGTGCGCCGCGCGCTTGCCGGCGGCTCGCTCGAGGGAGCTCTTCTCCGTGTCGCAGCAAGTGGTGCGATCGAGGAGGCGCAAGAGGTCGCCCGCGGCTACGCCGAGCAGGCCCGCGCGTGCCTCGACGGGGTCGAATCGCGTGACGAGCTGGACGCGATCGCGGACGCGGTCGTGGAGCGCACGGCGTGATGGCAGTCCTAGTCCGCACCTCCACGCTCGAGCCGATCCGCGAGAAGGTGGAAGCCGGCCGGCGGCTGGACCTCGAAGACGGCCTCGCGCTCATGGAGTCCGATGACCTCCTCGGCCTCGGGGAGCTCGCCGACCTCGCGCGGCGACAACGGGGCGGCAACGACGAGGTCTACTTCGTCCAGAACCTGTACTTGAACCAGACGAACGTCTGCCGCGTGAAGTGCAAGTTCTGCGCTTTCGCTGTCACGCAGAAGCAGGAGGGCGCCTACACCTACACGGCCGAGGAGCTGGTCGAGGACGCGCTACGGCAGCGCGAGCTGACCGGGTTCACCGAGATCCACATGGTCGGCGGCGAGAGCCCGCACGTGGACTTCTCGTACTACGTCGAGATCGTCCGCCAGCTGCACGAGGCGATGCCGGACGTGCACCTGAAGCTCTTCACCGCGAGCGAGATCCACCACATGACGAAGCTCTCCGGGCTGACGCACGAGGAGGTCCTGCGCGAGCTGCGCGACGTGGGCCTCGGCTCGCTGCCGGGCGGCGGCGCCGAGGTCTTCGCCGACCGGGTCCGGCGCCTCGTCGCGCCCGGCAAGGAGCACCCCGACAACTGGTTCCACGTCCACCGCACGGCGCACGCGCTCGGCATCCCCACGCACTGCACGATCCTCTACGGCCACGTCGAGACCTACGAGGAGCGTGTCGACCATCTCCTCCGGCTCCGGGAGCTCCAGGACGAGACCGGCGGGTTCCTCGCCTTCATCCCGCTCGCATTTCACCCGGAGAACACGGTCTTCGAGAAGCGGGGCTGGAAGCACACGGCCGGCTCGGACGACCTGAAGATGATCGCGGTCGCGCGCCTCCTGCTCGACAACGTCCCGAACGTGAAGGCCTACTGGATCATGATGGGCCTGCCGCTGACGCAGATCGCGCTCCACTTCGGCGCGAACGACGTCCAGGGCACCGTCGTGCGCGAGGAAATCTTCCATGCCGCAGGCGCCGAGACAGAGACCGAGCAGAAGATCGACGAGCTCGTTCGCGTCGTGCAGGAGGCGGGACGCATCCCGGTGCAGCGGGACACGTTGTACAACGAGATCCGCAGGTGGTAGAGAACGTGCACGACGCTGCCAATGCGCCCGGTGCCAGGCTTCAGCCTGGCACCGGCTCGGCATCCATCCTCAAACTCGGCCGCATCAGCTACGTGAACATGGCGCCGGTCTTCCACCGGCTCGACGCCGAGGTGGAGGAGGTCACAGGCGTTCCGACCGAGCTCGCGCGGGCCCTGCTCGCCGGCGAGGTCGACGTGGCGCCGATTCCGTCGATCGAATGGGCGCGGAACGCCGATCGCCTGAAGCTCCTCCCGCGGCTCTGCGTCTCCTCAGAGGGCGCGGTCGACTCGATCCAGCTCGTCTCCTCGTTGCCGCTCGAGCGCATCCGGAGCGTCGCTGTCACGCCGGAAAGCGCGACCTCCGTCGTGCTCGCGCGGGTCCTGCTACCCGAGGCCGAGCAGGTTCCGTTTGAGGAAGAGGCGGACGGCAAGCTCTTGATCGGGGATGCGGCGCTGCGCAGCGCCTTCGAGGATCCGACCCCGCACCATGACCTCGGCCGGATGTGGACCGACCGCACCGGGCTGCCGATGGTCTTCGCCGTCTGGGCGACGCTCGATCCGCCGCCGGACGGGATCAACGAGCTGGAGGACGCCCTCGTCGCGTCCGTGCGCCAGGCCCGCGCCGAGCCGGGTGTGCTTGCGCGCGAGGCAAGCGAGCGCTACGGGTACCCGCCGGGCTTCCTCGCGCGCTACTTCGAGAAGCTGCGCTACCGGTTCGGCCCGCGCGAGCGCGCCGGGCTCTTCACGTTCATGGAGCTGGCGCGCGATGCCGGCCAGCTCGACCGGATCCCGGACCTCCGCTTCGTCCAGGGCGAGGTGGTGCCCGCATGAGCGTCGCCGATGTCCTCGACAAGGCTCTCTCCGGGGAGCGGATCTCGGACGCCGAGGCGCTGACACTTCTCGAGTCGAAGGACTTGGTGGCGATCGGCAAGGCGGCCGAGGCGCTTCGCGGACGACGCACCGACCCCGGCCGGATCACGTTCATCATCGACCGGAACGTCAACTACACGAACGTCTGCGTCACCGACTGCGACTTCTGCGCCTTCTACCGCCGGCCGGGCGACCGCGCCGAGGGCTACCTGCTCCCGAAGACGGTCATCTTCAAGAAGATCGAGGAGACGCTCGCGATCGGTGGCACCGGTGTCCTCATGCAGGGCGGGCACCACCCCGATCTCGCGGTGGACTACTACGAAGACCTCTTCCGCTCGATCAAGGAGCGCTACCCGATCCACCTGCACGCGCTCTCCCCGCCGGAGATCCAGCACATCGCACGCCGCTCGAAGCTCGGCATCCCACAGACGCTCACGCGTCTCCGCGACTCGGGCCTCGACTCGATCCCCGGCGGCGGGGCCGAGATCCTCGTCGACCGCGTCCGCGACGTGATCGCGCCGAAGAAGACACGCTCCGCCGACTGGCTGAACGTCATGCGCCACGCTCACCGGCTGGGAATGTCGACGACTGCGACGATGATGTACGGCCACGTCGAGACCCTCGCCGAGCGAATCGAGCACATGCGTCGCATCCGAGAGCTCCAGGACGAGACCCGCGGCTTCCGCGCCTTCATCTCGTGGACGTTCCAGCCGCAGGGCACCCGCCTTGCTCCGCTCGTCACGCATCACCCGACCTCGCTCGAGTACCTGCTCACGCAGGCGGTGAGCCGGATCTACCTCGACAACGTCGACCACATCCAGTCGTCCTGGGTGACGCAGGGAATGAAGGTTGGCCAGGTCGCCCTCGGCTTCGGCGCCGACGACCTCGGCTCGGTGATGATCGAGGAGAACGTCGTCTCGGCGGCCGGAACTACGCATCGCGCGTCGACGGACGACTTCATCCGCGCGATCAAGGCCCTTGGCAAGACCCCGGTGCAGAGAGACACGCTGTACCGGGACGTCCGCACCTGGAACTAGCTCCACCTTCGCGATACGCTCCTCTTTGGACGGAGGAGATCGTCTGAGATACGTGCTCGCTTTGCTGCTAATGGTTGTCGTCGTCGCCCTCGCGGCAGCCAACAGCGGAGCGGCTCCCGCCAGAGACTCAGCCGACCCGGCGCAGGGGTTCCAGTACGACTCAGCAATCGCTTTCAACGGTGCGATCCCGCTTGTCGTGTGGACAGACGCGCGGCGTGCGTCGACATTCGAATTCGCCGGGAGCGCCGCCGGCGCCTCGCCTCTTCTCCCGCCGCCACCGCCTCTACCGCCGCCCAAGCGTGTGTACGGGACTCGTTTGGGCCGACTGGGGAACGTGATCGACCCAGGCGGAATCGTCATCTCGAAGGAAGCCCTGAGTGTTGACGATCCCGCAGTGACGGCCGGCGGGATGCGCTTTTTCGTCGCGTGGTCCGACTGGAGGAATGGCCGCTCCGAGATCTACGGCTCGCGAGTCACGCGAACGGGTGCGGTCCTGGATCCGCCTGGAATCCCGATCGCGACGGCGATCCAGGGTCAGACTCCAGCGGTCGCGTATGACGGTGCGAACTACCTCGTCGTGTGGGTCGGCGTCGAGCCTGGTTGGTTTGACGGACACATCTACGGCGCGCGAGTGACGGCCGCCGGAGTGGTTCTTGATCCCGCGGGCATCCCGATCTCGACAGCAAAGGGCCGGCACGCTGCACTTGCGTTCGACGGCAGGAACTACCTCGTCGTCTGGGCCGCGCGGAGCGGACAGCGCTCCGATGTCTTCGCTGCTCGGGTGAGCCCCGCCGGGACTGTTCTGGATTCGAGCCCGATCCTGATCTCGACAGCGGCCGGTTACGTCCAGCCGACTGTGGCTTTCGCCGGGGCGAACTACCTCGTCGCTTGGGAGGACAACCGAAGTGGCGACTGGCAGATCTACGCGACGCGGGTAAGCCCTGCTGGGGGCATCCTGGACCCGGATGGGATCGCGATCTCCACCGCAGTCAACCCAGCCGTCGCGTCGGACGGCACGAACTTCCTCGTCGTCTGGGAGGACGGGCGCTCCGGGTGGCGCGGCATCCACGGCGCCCGCGTCACCCCGGGCGGGCTCGTTCAGGATCCGGCCGGGATCGCGATCTCAACCGGCCAGCTAGGCAACGCCAGCGTGCCGGCACTTGCCTTCGACGGACAGAATTACGTCGTTACGTGGAGCGACGGTCGTTCGGGCGGCCTGGATGTCTACGGCGCTCGTGTAACCCGTGCGGGGAGAGTCCTCGATCCAACCGGGCGACTCCTCTCGACCGCGCCGTCTGTCGTCCTTTGCCACGTACCAAAGGTCGTCGGCCTGGCTCTTCGGCGTGCACGTGTGCGCATCCGCAACGCCAACTGCTCGATCGGCCGCGTGCGCTCAAGGCGCTCGAAGCGTGTCCGACGCGTCGTTGCCCAGAGCCCGCGCGCCGGAGCAGAACGCTCGCGTGGCGCGAAGGTCGACCTCGTCGTCGGCCGCCGGTGATCCGGCGGAGGGAGCCCTCATGAGACGAACGGCCGTCGGCTTCCACTTTTTCCAGCTCACAGCTCGACCCACCCGCCGGAGGGTCAACGTCCTCGCTTGCGGGGTTGCCGCACTCGCGCTCTTTGCGCTGGCGAACTCGCCCGCGCGCACCGCTGGAACCGCCGCAGCTCCCGGTGGCCAGTGGGACCCGGCGCTCGCATTCGACGGCACGAACACCCTTGGCGTCTGGCAGGACGACCGCGCCGCCGGAAGCATCTTCGGCGGACGCGTGACCCCGGGCGGCGCTGTCCTCGACCAGCAGGGAATCCCGATCGCCCTGGCGCCGAACGACCAGCGCCAGGCCGATGTCGCCTTCGACGGCGCGAACTATCTCGTGGCGTGGAGGGACGAGCGTTCGACCGGGGCGATGGAGATCTACGCGGCCAGGGTCACCACAGGCGGCGCAGTCCTGGACTCGGGCGGAATCCCGGTTTCGACGGGAGGATGCTGCCGCCACAGTCCCGCGGTGGCGTCTGGGAGCGGCACGTCGCTCGTGGCCTGGGTCGGGCCGGGCTCGACGTACACGGACATCCGGGGAGCGCGCCTGAGCCCTGAAGGCGTCGTCCTCGATCCAATCAGCATCCAGATCTCCGACGGCTCGAGCTGGGAGTGGAATCCCGCCGTCGCCTTCGACGGGACGAACTTCTTCGTCGTCTGGCGCGACGAGCGTTCGAGCCCGGGCGACATCTACGGGACGCGGGTCACGCCAGACGGCGTCGCCCTCGACCCCGAAGGGATCCGGATCACCACGGGCGCTGCGGCCTGGTTTCCGACCATCGCCTTCGACGGGACGAACTACCTCGTCGTCTGGAGCAACAACCAGCTCGGCGACATCTACGCAACGCGGGTGACGCCTGCGGGAGCCGTGCTAGACCCAGCCGGGATCCCCATCTCGACGGCGACCGGGCCGCAGACTCATCCTTCGGTCGCATTCGACGGCGCGAACTACATGGTCGCCTGGGAAGACAACCGGAGCGGCTCGGTGCCAAGGTCTACGCAGCGCGTGTGACTCCCGCTGGCACGGTTCTCGATCCGGCTGGGATCCCGGTCCTGGGGCCGAACCAGCAGTTCTCCCCGGACATCGCCTTCGGTCCGGCGAACTACCTCATCGCCTGGCAGGACGGCCGGGGCGACTGGGAGATCTACGGCTCGCGCGTGACCGCAGGCGGGGGGTGCTCGATCCCCAGGGGTTCCTGATCTCGACTGGATCGGGTCCTCCGCCGCCACCGCCTCCGCCTCCGATCGAGCCGCCGCCACCACAACCGCCACCGCCTCCGCAGCCACCGCCACCACCGCCACCTGCTCCACTCCCGCCGCCACCTCCGCCGCCCCCACTCCTGCCTCCACCTCCACCGCCTCAGCCACCGCCTCCACCCCCACTCCCTCCGCCGGCACCACAGCGCTGTGTCGTGCCGCGCGTCATCGGGCTTCGCCTCGGCACGGCGCGAGCGCGGATCCGGAGGGCGAGATGCTCGGTCGGGCGCGTTCGCAGAACGCGCCCGAGCCGCGTCGGCCGCGTCGTCGCCCAGAGCCCGCGCGCAGGCTCGGTAAAGCGGCGTGGTTATCCGGTGCGACTCGTCGTCGGCCGCCGCTGATTCTCGTTCGCAAGATGTAAAGCCTGCGCAGTCCCGCTGATCCTTCCGCTAGCCTCGGGCGGGTTCGTGCTGCGCAGAGTCCTGATAGCCGCTGTCCTCGCCGGCATTCTCGCGCCGTCCGCTTCGGCGGGCCGCGTGTCGCTGGCGCCGGGGGTCACCTACGAGCGTCAGCTCTGGTTCACGCCGCACGGGCCCGAGGTGGTCCACGTCATGACCGCGCCGAAGCCGGGCGGCCTCTACGCGCTGCGCCCTGTGCTCTCGAACAACGCCGTCCTGGGCCGGGAGACGGTCACCTCGATGCAGAGGCAGGTTTCGCCGAGCGCGACAGTCGGCGGCGTCAACGCCGACCTCTTCACCTGGAACGAGGGGCTGCCGAGCGGCATGTTCATGGAATCCGGCGTGATGAAGACGCCGCCTCATCCGAGACGATCGACCGTCGGTGTCACCGACGACGGACGCCTGCTCGTCGAGCGGGTCAAGATGCTCGGGACCTGGCAGGGGTCGACCCAGCGGCGCCCGCTCAACGGCCTCAACCAGCGACCGGGGCCGCAGGGCGTCTCGCTCTTCACTCCGGCCTGGGGGCCGACGACGCCCGCCGCGCAGGGAACCGTCGAGGTCACGCTCGATGCGTTCCCACCCGCCTCCCCGGCCACGGATCTGACCGGAACGGTGGTGGCCGTGAAGCCCGCCGGCGGCACGCCGATTCCGCCCACCGGTGCGGTCCTCGTCGGCCGCGGGACCTCGGCCGGTCGGCTCGCATCGGAGGCACCGGTCGGCCAGGTCGTGACCGCGCGCCTCGTTCTGCGCCCTGAGTGGGCCGGCGTCGTGGATGCGGTCGGTGGCGGGCCGGTGATCGTCCGGAACCGCCAGCCTGTCTTCAGGGCGCTCGAATCGTTCACGAGCAGCCAGCTCTCGCTTCGCCATCCGCGCACGGCGGTCGGCCAGAAGGCGGACGGCCGCATCATCTTCGTTGCGATCGACGGACGTCAGCCGGGCTACAGCACCGGCGCCACCAACTTCGAGCTGGCGCAGAGGATGGTCAGTCTGGGCGCCGTCACCGCGAGCGCGCTCGATGCGGGCGGCTCGACGACGATGGCCTTCGACGGCAAGCTCCTGAACAGGCCCTCCGACCGTGTGGAGCGGGCCGTCGCGGACGGTCTCTTCGTCTTCTACTACGGCGTCCACGCACCGCCGGCGGCACAGCGGGTCCTGTCTCCGAACGGCGACGGGATCGCCGAGGTGCAGGCACTGAGCTACAAGGTCGTGAGGCCCTCGACAGTCACGGCGAGCCTCATCGGTCCCGACCGAATCCCACGGCAGACGCAGACGGGACTGCGTGAGCCGGGCATCTACAGGCTCGCGTGGTCCGGCCGAACGCCGGAGGGCGCGCCCGAGCCCGAGGGCCGCTGGCGCTGGGTCATCAACGCGGTCGACGACCAGGGTCAGCAGTCGAGGGTCGAGCGACTCTTCTACCTCAACACCACCCTCGGCTACCTGAGGGTGCGGCCCACGCGGGTGGTCGTCCGCCGCCGCCGCGGTGGCAACCTGCGGGTCGGTTTCCGCCTCGCACATCCGGCGCTCGTCACGTTGACGATCGAGACCGCGAGCGGGGCTCGGGTGCGGACGATTCGCCAGAGGCGCCGCGCGGGGCAGACGAGCATCCAATGGAACGGCCGCTACGCGAACGGAGTTCGCGCGTTCACCGGGACGTACGTCGCGCGCGTGCAGACGTCGAACGCCTTCGGCCCCTCCGAGCTCGAGCGCCGCTTCCTCGTCCGCCGCACGCGCCGCTAACGGGGTCTGGCTAGAGTCCCCGCGGTGCCGCTGGCCTCCGTGACCGCGTCCCTGACGGACGCCCTGACCTCGCTGATCGGAGACCACGGGCTCTACGCTGTCTTCTTCCTGATGCTGGTCGACGCGGTGCTGCCGGCCGCTAGCGAGCTCGTCATGCTCTACGCCGGCGCGCTCGCCGCGGGCGCATTCGCGGGCCAGAACGTCGTTCTCTTCGGCTGGCAGATCGACTCTCACTTCTGGGGATTCGTGGCGATGTCGCTCGCAGGTGTGGTGGGCTACACGGTCGGGTCCGTGTTCGGCTGGTGGATCGGCTACTACGGCGGCCGTCCGCTGGTCGAGCGTCACGGCCGCTGGCTGCATCTCGGGCCCGAGAACCTGGATCGCGCCGAGCGCTGGTTCGAGCGCTGGGGGGACTGGGCCGTTTTCCTCGGGCGCATCACACCCGTCATACGCTCGTTCGTGTCAATCCCGGCCGGCGTCGCCCGGATGGCCCTGGGCCGGTTCACCGTGCTCACGTTCCTCGGATGCGCCATCTGGTGCTTCGGAATCGCGGGTGCGGGCCTGGCCCTCGGGTCGCGCTACGAGGAGTTCCACCACAACTTCCGGTACGTGGACATCACCGTCGGCGTTCTGCTCGTCGCGGCTGCGGTCGCTTGGTACGTCCGTCGGCGGCAGGGCACTAAACTGAGCCGCCGTGGCTCAGATCCCGCTCGTTGACGTCAAGGCGCAGTACGCGCCGCTGCTGGACGAGCTGAAGGAGCGAATCGCCGAGGTCCTCGACTCCGGCCGGTTCATCCTCGGTCCGAACGTCCGCGCCTTCGAGGAGGAGGCCGCGGCCTACCTCGGGGTCAAGCACGCGATCGGGGTCGCGAACGGCACCGACGCGATCGTGCTCGCCCTCGACGCGCTCGGGATCGGCGAGGGGGACGAGGTCATCTGTCCGACCTTCACCTTCTACGCCACGGCAGAGGCAATCGTCCGGCGCGGCGCGGCCCCCGTCTTCGTCGACATCGACCCGCAGACCATGAACCTCGATCCGGGCGACGTGCGCCGGCGGCTGACCCCGAAGACGAAGGCGATCATCCCCGTGCATCTCTTCGGCCGGCCGGCTCCGCTCGGGGAGCTCTCCGAGCTAGGCGTCCCGCTCGTCGAGGATGCCGCCCAGGCTTTCGGAGCGATCGGCACCGGCCGGGTCGGCATCGCATCCACCTACAGCTTCTTTCCGACCAAGAACCTGTTCGCATTCGGCGACGGGGGTCTCGTCTCGACGGACGACGACGACGTCGCTGAGCGCCTGCGGCTCCTCCGCTTCCACGGCTCGAAGGCGAAGAAGGAGTTCGAGCTGATCGGCTACAACTCGCGCCTCGACGAGCTCCAGGCCGCCGTCCTGCGCGTCTTTCTCCCGCACCTCGAGGAGTGGAACCGCTCGCGCCGGGAGGCCGCGGCGCGCTACGCGGAGCTGGGCCTCGGGGAAGTCTGCGAGCTGCCGGCCGACGAGGCCGGCCACGTTTACCACGTCTTCGCGGTCCGCTCGCCCGAGCGAGACCGCATCGCCGAGCACCTCGCGGCCAACGGGATCGCGTCGAGCGCCTACTACGCGACGCCGCTGCATCGGCAGCCTGCGCTGGCCTTCCTCGGACAAGGCGACGCCGAGTATCCCGAGACTGAGCGCGCTGCGCGGGAGAACCTCGCGCTCCCGATGTGGTCCGGCATCGGCGCGGACGTGCAGGAACAGGTCGTCGCAGCCGTAAGAGAAGCGGTATCGCTGGAGGCCGTCCGATGAGTTCGTTGGTCAACCGGCACCGGATCTGGCAGCTCGCCGCCGATGCCGCGCTGATCGCCGCCGCCTGGCTGCTCGCCTTCCAGATTCGCTTCGACTCGTACGCGAAGATCCCGCCCTTCTACGAGCAGCTCGTCAGCTGGCGAACGGTCCTGCTCGTCGTTGCGATCAAGCTCCTCGTCTTCACGGCCTTCGGCTTCTACAACCGCTGGTGGCGCTACGTGTCCACGCGAGACATGTGGGGAGCGCTGCGTGGTGTCACCGTCGCCTCGCTCGCGGCGAGCCTGGTCGTCTACTTCTTCCCGCTTGCCGACACCGCCCGCCTTCCGCGCGGGATCGCGGTCATCGACTGGCTCCTCCTGCTCGCGCTCGTCGCGGGCACGCGCCTGCTTGCGCGATCGATCTTCGAGCGGCCCTCCGCGTCGGGCCTCGTCGCGCGGGGCAAGGAAGTGATCGTCGTCGGGGCCGGAGACGCGGGTCAGCTGATCGTGAAGGAGATGCAGCGCGGCCGGATCGGGTACACCCCGATCGGGTTTGTCGACGACGACGCGCGTAAGCGCAACGACCGGATCCAGGGCGTGCGCGTGCTCGGGACGACCGCTGAGCTGCCCCACATCCTCAACGACAACAGGCCCGACGAGCTCTTGATCGCGATCCCCTCCGCGTCGGGTGACGTGCGCCAGAAGGTCGTCGAGCAGGCGCGGGATGCGCAGGTGCCGGTTAAGACGCTGCCGGGCCTGTACGAGCTGATCTCCGGCGACTCGAACCTGGCGGCGCAGATCCGCCCAGTGCAGGTCGAGGACATCCTCGGCCGCGAGCCCGTCGAGGTCGACTTCGAGGAGGTCTCGGCGTACCTGCGCGGCGAGACGGTTCTGATTACGGGGGCCGGCGGGTCGATCGGCTCGGAGCTCTGCCGCCAGGCCGCACGCGCCGGTGCGGCGCGGCTGATCCTCGTCGACCAGGCCGAATCGCCGCTGTACGAGATCGAGCGCGAGCTGACGGACGATCGCGGCTTCCCCGCGAGCGTGCCCGTGATCGCCGACATCGGCAACCGCGAGAAGCTGCGCCAGGTCTTCGATCGCTACCGGCCGAGCGTCGTCTTCCACGCGGCCGCGTACAAGCACGTGCCGATGATGGAGGCGAACCCGCTCGAGTCGGTGCGGAACAACGTGCTCGGCACGAAGGTCGTCGCCGAGGTCGCCGTCGAGTTCGAGGCTAAGCGCTTCGTGCTCGTCTCGACGGACAAGGCGCTGAACGCGCAGGCGGTCTACGGCCAGTCGAAGGCGCTCTGCGAGTGGATCGTCGAGGCCTACGGCGCGCGCGAGGACGTCTCGACCCGCTTTGTGGCGGTGCGCTTCGGCAACGTCCTCGACTCGGCCGGGAGCGTGATTCGGATCTTCAAGCGCCAGATCGCCAAGGGCGGGCCGGTGACCGTGACGAACCCCGAGATGACGCGGTTCTTTATGACGACGCCCGAGGCCGTGTCGCTGGTCATCCAGGCAGGCTCGATCGGCGGGCGCGGCGAGATCTTCGTCCTCGACATGGGCGAGCCTGTGAAGATCCTCGACCTCGCGCAGTCGATGATCAGGCTCTCGGGCAAGGAGCCCGATCGTGACATCGCGATCGAGTTCATCGGCGTCCGGGCCGGAGAGAAGCTCCACGAGGAGCTCTGGGGCGAGAACGAGACCGTGGGCGAGACCGCGCACCCAAAGATCCACCGCGCGCGGCGCCCGCCCGTGGACGGCGTCTGGCTCGAGGAGGAGCTGGGTGCGCTGGAGAGCCTGGTCGAGGCGGGCGAGACGCTCGAGGTCGTCTCGCGGCTCTCGGCAATGGTGCGCGCGCCGAGGCGCGTCGGGGTTGCGCAAGCCGACGCGGTTTCGGAGCAGACGCTCCACTAACTAGGAGGGTTTGGCGAAATAAATCAGCGTTGTAGCGTGGACCGCTGAGATGGGCTACCAACTCACGCCCGATGACCTTGCGGAGCGGTTGCGCGAACAGATGGGGCTCCTTGAGCGTTCGTCGGAGTCCTTCGACCAAGGATTTGAGGATGAGGCCAAACACCTGGCGGTTGGCATCCGGATTTTGCTCCACGACACAGCAGGGCCGTCGCATTCCTTGCTTGGCTTGCTCGGGGTAAAGGACGGCCTGTCCTTCCTCGATACTGCGTTTCCAATCTTTCCCGACAACCTCGCTGCGACCATAGGTCTGGCGAGTCTCAGGGTGACGACCGGAGTCGGTGCGAAGTACGTGGCTCTGCTCGGGAACAGGTCGAGTCCGCCAGGACAGAAGCCGTTCACTCCGTGGTGGAACGACCCCGTTACGAAGGACAACGAGGGGCGTCTCTTTGCGCGACGCGACTACGTCCTCAACGTTGCGAACAAGGAAGGCGGGGCACACGTAGACCCCACTCTGGAGGAGACCTGGGCGAATCTGACTCGTGAGAACACTCTGGGATGGTTTAGCTCTACCGAGACAGACCGCGACGTGCCACTCGATAGCCCAGCGCTCGCGACCATCCGGCAGATTGCCTATGAGGTCGAACAAACCCTGCGAGGGCAGCTCGCTCACCTGCTCACCTGAAGGTCAGACTCAGGGACCCACGCGAACGGCGCTGGCCAGGGTTCAAGTAGCCAGCAAGCCCACTCGCCAGCGTACTGGCCTCCGACGATGACCCAGGAACGCTCCCACCGTAGCCCTTGTCCATTGCCACCGTCTCCGGCTGGAAGCCGCGAGCGTGGAGAGCATCAATCAGCGGGGCTACGAAGTTGGATTCGTGGCGCTTGGCGGTCGCTACTTCCCACGCGAGCGGCAGGCCCGTAGAGGCGCAGACAGCCGCTTGCAGCTTGTACCCGTAGTAGCCGCCGCCCTTGCGGGTGCTGATCGCGGAGCGATGCCCCCACGAGGCGTCCGGGTCGCTGAACCGCTCTCGCTCTTTGCCACCCTTGGAGACGTACCGCTGGCCATTGGCGAAGGCGGGCATATCGGAAGCGTCGATAGCTACGTCTCGGCCGATGGTCGGGTACTGCGCTCTAAGGGACGCTGCGAGGGCATCCAGACACGCCGCGAGCGCGGGGCGGTTCTCCCGGAGCTTCCGCGAGAAGCGGTAACAAGCCCACACGCTCGGCGTCCCTCCGAGGGCTTCCTGCAACCCCGGATGCTCCGCGATGAGGGCGGCTACCCACGTCCAAGTGGGCAGGGCGAACAGGGTTTTGACGAGGCAAGCGCCGACGAGAGCGCGGGTGCCAAAGCCCTTGTTTCCTCGTGCGTCACGAAGGCCGTCAAGCTCCGTGATGAGAGCGGCTATCTCAGGCGAGTCGAGCAATTCCGCAACATCGCCTACAGCCGTACGACGCGCTACCTTGCCAGTTGCCATGCGAGCTACCTCTCGTGTGGCCACGGCCCCGGCAGTTTGCGCTGCGCGGGGCCATTAGTTTGTTGGTCTGTGCAGGGGATTTTACTTCCTGCATCGGACGGCACTGGCGGGTTTCGGCGGGGTCGGATGCTCCCGATTTGGGTCAGCCGAGGTCTGTGTAACCCGGCTGTTGCGCGTCCGGCCCTACCGAAACTCGTCGGTTCTCGGTACCCTGCCAATCATCAGGGCGGCGGGGCACGATCCCGCATCTCCCGGTCCAGAACCGGGCGCTCTACACCATTGAGCTACGCCCTGCTGTGCTGTCGAGGCGACCGCTGTGTCGGTCGTCTCGACCTGAAGCTATACACGACAAGCGGGACGTCTCCCTCTCGGGTTCTGAAAGGGAAATCTCGCGTATTAGCAGGGAGTTTTCTAACCGGCATACACTCTCCACAGTTGTGGAAAGTTCGCTATTTAGAAAAAAGCGGGCGTGCCGTAGCTGCCGTTGAGTGCTGTGGAGTGTCGCCAAGGTGAGGCCGCGACCTGTGGATAACCTCGCCTCTCGGCGCTCCGCAAGAGGTGTCGAGTTTCTCTCGCAAATTGCGCTTTTTGAGATACGCCGGGAGGCGCTAAGCCATGCGATCTAGCCCCTCCTGCTGCCTGCGCGCCGCCTGCGCGCGCCGTACTCTGAGCACTACGGCGGCAGGGACGACCACGGCAACGAGGATCGTCGTGATGGTCCACCAAGTGTTCACTGGCCCGGTGATTGGTACCCCTAGCAGGATGGTGAGCAGCCACCACTGCAGCCAGAGAAGGACGAACACACTAAATACCGCACCAAACGCAAACATCGCCCACGAAACGATTCGCAAGAGCATGAAGCTGCAAAGTCTAAGAGCTATTTCGATTCGGACTGAACCCCCGAAAGCCAAACCCACCTTTTTGCGCCAAACCTTCCTAGGAGGGTTTGACTAAACGATTGGCGAAACGGCGCTTGCGTCGCCGTCGCCAGAGCCATTCGGCAATCACACTGAGAATGACTGCTCCGAGGAAGCCTAAGCCGATTGCGTAGAGGCCGCTGGCACCTGCGCAAAACGCGGATGTCTGGCCGGGGTTGACCTCAGACGGGGGGCAAGTGCTTTCGATTGGGGCCTGTAGCCACGTCAGGGAGGCCCAAGCCACCAGCACTGCGAAGACAAGCCTTACGGACTCGATTAGGAGTCGAGTCCGGAGATCCCACATGGCTTGAGTAAAGCGGTTCGGCTTCAGTTACGCCGCGAGTGGAACGGCCCGCGCTCGGGCGAGAGCCTGCGACAACCGGGGGGTGAGCCGGTGTCAGGTCTTGCGTTGACACATAGAAGTCCCGTGTCCACACAACCCGTCGTCTCGAAGGTGCCATCCGATGCGTTGGCTATCTTGTCAACGTGGTTGTTGCCGAATCGGAGAACTGCGAGCTCACCGACCTCCCGCTCGAGCAGCTCGAGGACGAGATCGCGACGCTTGCCTCGCACATCTACGCTGGCACCTGCCGCTGGCTCGAGCTGGTCGGCGAGCTCGACCGCCGTGGCGGCTTCGCGGGCTGTACGGTCGCCGAGTGGCTCGCCTGGCGCTGTGCGCTGACGCCGCGCGCGGCGCGCGAGCACGTGCGGGTTGCACGGCGGCTTTCCGAGCTTCCGCTCATCCACGGCGCCTTCGCGCGCGGCGAGCTCTCCTACGCCAAGGTGCGGGCGCTGACGCGGGTTGCCGACGAGGCGAGCGAGCAAGAGCTGCTCGAGCTTGCCCGTCACCTGACAGCGTCCCAGCTCGAGCGGGCGGTCCGTGCCTACCGTCGTGTGACACGCGAGGAGGCAAACGCGCTCCAGGACGCGGCCTACGTCGGCTACTCCTGGGACGAGGACGGCTCACTCGTCCTCCGCGCCCGCCTCGCCCCGGAGGATGGCGCGCTCGTTCTGCGCGCACTCGGTGCGGCCCGCGAGCGGCTTCAGGAGCGCGAGTGGTCGGCCGAGCGCGGTTCCGCGGAACCGCGAGAGCCTGGGCGCAGGCCGAGCAACGCCGAGGCGCTGACTGCGATGGCTGACCTGGCACTTGCGAGCGAGAGTCAGGGCCGAGCAGGCGGCGAGCGCCACCAGCTCGTCGTCCACGTCGACGAGGCCGCGCTCAGGGGCGACGACGAGGCCGCCTGCACGCTCGAGGAGGGGCCCGCAATCGCGGCCGAGACGGCGCGGCGACTCGCCTGCGACGCCTCGCTCGTCGAGATCAGGGAGCGAGCCGGCGAGCCGCTTTCCGTAGGGCGCAAGACGCGCACGGTCCCGCCGGCGATGCGGCGGGCCCTGCAAGCCCGCGATCGCGGGTGCCGGTTTCCGGGCTGCGACAACCGGCGATTCGTCGATGCGCACCACATCAGGCACTGGGCCGCTGGCGGCGAGACGAAGCTCGCCAACCTCGTCCTGCTGTGCGGGCGCCACCACCGCTTCGTGCACGAGGGCGGCTACTCGATCGTCGAGCTCGCCGACGGCAGCCTCGCCTTTCGGGATCCCTGGGGAGGCCCGATCCCAACCGTCCCGCGACCGCCTCCGGGCGATCCGAGTGGGCTGCTCGAGCGCAACCGCTTGCTCGGAATCGACGCAGCCACCTGCGCGAGTGGCGACGGCGACCGGATGGACCTCGGGCTCGTTGTCGATGCGCTCCTGGCACAGTTTCGGCGCGAAGGTCGGGCGCCGCCCGCTACGCGGGTGCCCACGGATTGAGAAGCGGAACGCCGGCGCCCTCGAGTTTCGAGGTGTCGCGCGTGACGAAGATGAGGCCGTGGACGAGCGCGGTCGCGGCCAGCAGGCTGTCGACTACCGGCAGGGGTGCCGGGGCGTTCAGCCGGCCCCACGCATCACCGACCGCGACCGAGACCGGCAGGAGGCGATCCCGGAAGTCCCGCTGGAGAGAGTCCAGCCACTGTTCGTAGGACCGGGCCTGCTCCGGGTCTCGCACGCGCAGACGCTCGATTCCCTGCCGGATCTCACCGACGACGAGGACGCTGAGGAAGAGATCTTCACCGGTGGCTTCTTTGAACCACGACGCGACGCCGGAGTTCGGCGTCGGCCGGCGTAGCTCCGAGATCACGTTCGTGTCGAGCAGGTAGCTCACAGGTCGACGGCGCGGGCCGGCTCATCTGACCGCTCGAGCTCGAGCAGGTCGAAGTCCGGGGCCGCGCTCAAGAAGCGCTTGAAGTCGTGCTCACCCTCGGAGAGGCGCCGGTAGGCGTCGAGCGCGAGGACGACGACGACCGCCCGGCCGCGTCGGGTCACGAGCTGAGGCCCTTCTGTCAGGGCGCGCTCGACGACCTCGCTGAACCGTTGCTTTGCGTTCTGGAGCTGCCACACCACCTAGAGGTCCTCCTGGCTAGACTGTCTAGATTATAATCGAACGAACCTGACACGGTTTCGGAACGAAGGCGTCACCAAGGTCCTCCGCCGCCCTCACTAGGGTGGGGCGGTGGTCGACGGGCTGAACCCTGAGCAGCGCTGCGCGGTCGAGGCCGTCCGCGGGCCTGTTTGCATCCTCGCCGGCGCGGGCTCGGGCAAGACGACGACGATCACACACCGCGTCGCGAACCAGGTGGCGAGCGGAGCGTTCCGGTCGGACGAGATCCTTGCAGTCACCTTCACCGACAAGGCGGCCGGCGAGATGCGCGCGCGGCTCGAGAGGCTGGGCGTGACCGGCGTCCGCGCCTGCACTTTCCACTCCGCCGCCCTCGGGCAGCTGCGCTTCTTCGCGCCGGAGCCGATCGGCAAGATCCTCGCGTCGAAGGCGTTGCCGCTCCGCTACATCGGGAACTCGCTCCCTGCGCCGTACAAGTTTCGGCCGGCGGGCGACCTCGCGACCGAGGTCGAGTGGGCGAAGAATCGCCGCATTACGCCGGCCGACTACCTCCGCTCGCTCGGCGACCACGAGCCGCCGATCCCGAAGGACCTGATGGTGAAGGTCTACCGCGACTACGAGCTGCGGAAGGCCGACCAGGGCTACGTCGACTTCGAGGACCTGCTCGAGATGGCGGTCCGGCTCTTCGACACCGACGCCGGAGCGCTCGAGCAGGTGCGCGACCGCTACCGCGCGTTCACCGTCGACGAGTACCAGGACGTCAACACGCTTCAGCAGACGCTGCTCGACCGCTGGCTCGGCGAGCGCGACGAGTTGTGTGCGGTCGGCGACGATTACCAGTCGATCTACGCCTTCACCGGGGCGAGCCCGGAGCACCTGCTCTCGATGCCACAGCGCTTCCCGGGCGCGACCGTCGTCCGGCTCGAGGAGAACTACCGCTCGACGCCCGAGGTGCTCGAGTTCGCGAACCGGCTCGTGCCGCGGCTCGGCGGAGCCGAGAAGGTTCTGCGAGCCACGCTCCCCGCCGGCGATGCGCCCGTCACCCGCTCCTTCGGGGAACCAGAGCTCGAAGCGGCGTTCATCGTCGAGCGCATGCTCGCGCTACACGAGGCCGGCACCTCGTACGAGGACACGGCGCTCCTGTTTCGAACGAACGCGCGCTCGGCCGACTTCGAGGAGGCGCTCACGGATGCGCGGATCCCGTTCCAGGGCGCCGCATTCCTCTCACGTAACGCCGCCAAGCAGCTGCTGAAGGCGCTCCGCGGTTTCGGCGGGTCAGTCTCGGAGGTGCGCCGGGTCGCGCTGGAGCAGGGGATGCTCGAGGTGATTCCCGACAAGCTCGGCGAGCGCGAGGTGACGCGCCAGAACGACCTCGCGCGCCTCGTTCGGCTGGCGACCGAGTTCGGCGACGGAACCGTGCCGGAGTTTGTCGCGCACCTGGAAGAGCGGTTCGGCAGCAACTCGACCAAGGGCGTGCACCTCCTGACCTATCACCGCGCGAAAGGCCTCGAGTTCGACGCCGTCTTCCTGCCGCGGCTCGAGGAGCGCGAGCTGCCGTCGAAGCTCTCGAAGACTGACGCCGCGATCGCCGAGGAGCGCCGGCTCCTCTACGTCGGCCTGACCCGCGCGAAGCGCCACCTGACCGTGACGTGGGCCGGCAAGCCCAGCCGCTTCCTCGCCGAGCTGGAGATCCAGGCAGCACCGCCACCCAAGCCCCTCGAGCCCGACGATCCGCTCTACGCCGTGCTCAAGAAGTGGCGGCTGGAGACGGCGAAAGCCGAGGAACGGCCCGCGTACGTGATCTTCCACAACTCGACGCTGGCCGAGATCGTCCGCCGCGGCCCGCGTAGCCGCGAGGAGCTCGCCGCGGTGCCGGGAGTCGGCCCGGCGAAGCTCGATCGCTACGGCGACGAGGTGCTGGCGGTGCTCGCCGCCGGGACCTGAACAGCCCCGGCGGCGAAAACCCGCTACGTCAGGAGCCCGGCACGCGGAGCAGCATCATCTGCCCCGCCTCGCGCCTGAGCTCGATGCCGGGATACGGACTGGGCGCCGTGTCGATCTCCCAGCCGTGCGCCTGCACGTCGAGCAGGAAGGCACCGGGACCGAACGCCGCCGAAGCGTCGATGATGCCGCTCGATTCCCACATGCCCGGCGTCAAGTCCGGCCGTTGCGACTGGTTCACCTGCGCGACAGGCTCGAGCGGCCCCGCCGGCAGCGTGTAGCGCCAGACCTTCGCGTAGGCAAACCCCTGGTTGTGCCCTCCCGGGTCCTCCTGGATCAGGATGCTGTTCTCGGTCGTCTCGACGTTGTCCGGCTGGTGCATCGCCGCCGGATTGTCATAGCCGAGTGGATCCTGGTCGATCAGCACGGACAGGCTCTGGACCGTGAGCGGGTCGTCCGGGTCGAGCACGAGCTTGAAGATCCGCCCGTTGGGATAGAGACCGCGCGTACTCGAAGACCCTCTCCGGAGCCGGCCCGCGCCGTCCGGGATCGCCCGCGGCTCGCCGGTATCGGCGAAGTAGACGACGTTCGGATCCTCCCGGTCGTAGGCCAGGTCTTCGACGCGGATGAACTGGAGCGCGCGAACGACGTTGTGGCTCCAGTACTCGAGCACCCACTGCGGCCCGTCGGGAATCCCGCCGGGCGGTGACGGGTAGCCGAAGTCGGCCGCGCGGACGTCCGTCCCGTCGGCCCGCTTCCCGGTTGCGATCGCCCGCGGCACCGGGATGAAGTGTCCGGACGCACCGTTGGCCGCCGGGAAGTCGCCGTAGTCGTTCACGTTCGGGTCGTCCGCCACGAAGGCGTAGAGCGTGCCCTGGTCCCTCCAGACCGCCTGCCCACTCGGGGCGGAGTAGAGGTAGAGCTGCGAGGCCGGAGCGTCGAACGTGTCGTCGCCGGAGAGGACGACCGGATGGCCGTACCCCGGCACGGCGACGCTGTTCTCGTGGTTGTGCCGGCCCATTCCGTAGATCGAGCGGTAAGCGCCGTTCCTCGTGTCCATCGCCACCACGACTCCCGCCTGCTCGGCGGACGGCTCGTCGAGGGAGACGGATGGCGGGTGCCAGGCGTACCCCTGTCGCAAGACGATGTCGCGTGCCTCCTCGTTGGTGAACAGCAGCTCGCGCTCGAACCCATGCGCGGGCCCGACGAGGAAGTTCGAGCAGAAGCGCTGATAGTTCGCGCTGGACGGGATGGCAACGTCGCCGCGCAGCACGCCCGCGCTGTGCTGGTTCAGACGCAGGCGGCTCACCATCGAGTTGTTGAAGTCGCTTCGCGAAGCCGGGAACGGGACGAGCGACGTCTCGTGGTTGACATAGACGTCCATCGTGCCGCGGCCGTTCAGCGTGAACGAGATCCCGTCCGGGATCGCCTCGAACATGTAGTTCCTGACCCGGTCCCCCACCGAGATGATCGGCGTGACGCTCGAGCCCGGCGCGAGCGGAGTCAGCATCGCAGGCGTCGACGTGCGGAACCCCGAGTTGTTGTCGGCGCCCGCCGGCAGCGCGGCGAGCACCCCCACCGCCGCTCCCGCAGCGGCGAGAAGAGACAGCTTCTTTCTCATCACTCTCCCCTTTGAGATTGCTTGCGAGCGAGATTCTAAGGGGACTCGGCTGCCGAGAGCAGCAGGTCGAGCATCAGCTTCGGGTCGCGCCGGACGCGCGGTGCCCCGTCACCCTGTCGCTTCTCGAGGTCGAGCGCGCGTGGGTCGGTGAGCGGCCGCAGCCGGCCTTCCCGGAGCAGCATCTCGTCGACGCCGCCGAGCCGGCCGCCGTACGTCGTGTAGACGGGCACGCCGAGCGCCGCAGCCTCGCGGTTCATCGTCCCCCCGGCGGAGACGACGAGGTCGGCGAGCGCGATCAGGCTCTGGGCGTCAACGGCGCGGTCGGGAACGATCACCGACGGGAGGGACAGTCCCCGGACGTACTCGCGCTGTTCGGGGCTGCGGGGTAGGACGACTGCGTGCACGTCCTTCTGGTGTCCGAGATGAGCAAGGAGCCGTGGGAAGAACGGGTTCGAGCGGCGATGGTAGAGGGAGACGTCCGGCGGAGTGCGGACGACGACAAGCGTCCGCTCCCGGTTGACGAGCAGCTCGGCGAGCACGGTCGGGTCGGGCTCGAAGTCGTAGAGGTAGTACTCCTCCTTCAGTCCCGGGTACCGGAGGAGCTTCGGTGGCCGAACCCCGAAGCGCGCCATGCGCTCGAGGGGGATCGCCTCGGGCACGACGACCTTCGTCGCCGCGCGGTCGCCGAGGTGGTGCTGGAGGGTCGCGTACTCGTAGTCGTGCGTCGTCGCGCTCGGGATGCCGAGGCGCCGTGCAGTGATTGTCAACTCGTGCGAGCCGTGCGCGAGCGCGAGGTCGAAGCCGCGCCCTCGGGCGTGCCGCTTGAGCGCGCGGAGCCGACCCGCCAGAGAGGCGGCCTTTCCGACGCGAGACCGCCCGCCGTGGCGGCCGATCACGGTCGCGTCGATTCCGTGCCGCTCGAGGAGCTCGAGGGTCTGCGCGTAGTCACGCGTTGTCACCTCGATCTCGTCACCGCGTGCCCGCAAGAGCTTCATCAGCGGCCGGAAGACGAGCACATGCGCAGGAGCCGAGATGTCGATCCAGACTTTCATTTGGCGAGCGCTTCAAGGCGCGGATCCCGCAATGGCCCGGGTGTCCGTTCGACGTGCCGCTCGTGCCAGAGCGTGAACGAGAGGAGTCCCCAGAGCTGGCGGCTCAGGTCCTCGCGCCCTGCGACGTGGTCGTCGATCAGGCGCGTGACGGCCTCCGGGCGGAAGAAGCCCTGGCGGCGGAGCGTCTCGGCCGAGAGCGTGTCGCGGGCGAAAGGCTCCAGCTCGCCGCGCAGCCACGCGGCCGCGGGAATCGAGAACCCGCGCTTCTTGCGCTTGAGCAACTCCGGTGGGACGAGCGGCGCTGCCGCTTTCCGCAGCAGAACCTTCTTGCGCAGGCCGCGGACCTTGTGGCGGCTCGGCAGCGCGAGCGCAAAGTTCGTGACGACGGGGTCGAGGAACGGCACGCGCGCCTCGAGCGAGTGGGCCATCGAGGCGCGGTCGGTCTTCACGAGCAGGTCGTCGACGAGGTAGGTGCCGAGGTCGACGTCCTGGAGGCGCGCAAGCAGCTCGGCGCCCTCGGTCTCGGCGAACCGCGCGCGGAGCAGGTCGACAGGGTCGAAGTCGCTCCGCCGGCCCGTGAGCTCGGCGCGCGCATCCTCCGAGAAGATCTCCTTCCAGCCGTGATGGCGCTCGAGCGGCGGCAGGTGCGCGGCGCGGACAAAGCGCTTCGCCCGGTAGTCGAAGCTCGCTCGCTTGGACGAGCTTGGCAGCCGCTCGACGATGGGCCGCAAGAGAGGTGCCGTCCACCCTGTCTTCTGAGCGAGGAGATCGGCCGCGTACGTGTAGTAGCCGCCGAAGAGCTCGTCGCCGCCCTCTCCGGAGAGGGCGACCTTCACGTCCTCGGCCGCGAGCCGGGAGACGAGGTACGTGGGAAGAGCCGACGAGTCGGCGAAGGGTTCGTCGAAGGCCTCGGCGAGAGCGGGGAGAAGGAGCGCTGCGTCGGGTCGCAGCACCAGCTCGCGGTGCTCCGTGCCGTAGCGCTCCGCCACGAGCCGCGCGTCGGCGAGCTCGTCGAAGCTCCGCTCTTCGAAGCCGATCGAGAACGTGCGCAAGGGCTCAGCTGTCTCCTCCGCGGCGAGCGCGACCAGCACGGAGGAATCGATCCCACCCGAGAGGAGCACGCCGACGGGCACGTCGGAGACGAGGTGGGCGCGCACGGAGTCGCGGAGGCGGGCGCGCAGCTCCTCGACGAGCTCCGCCTCATCCTCGTCGCGCACCTCGGAAGCCGGAACCGGAGCCGGCCGCGCGTACTGGACGAGGACGCTCCGTCCGTTCTCCCAGGTGAGCACGTGCCCCGGCTGGAGTTTGCGCACGTCGCGAAAGATCGTCAGCGGGCCGGGAACGGAGTTGAAGGCAAGGAACGCCTCGAGCGCATCGAGATCGACCTCGCCGCGCGGCAGCGCCCGCAACTCGGACGCGAAGGCCAGCTCGTCCCCGACGTCGCGGTAGTAGAGCGGCTTGATCCCGTAGCGGTCGCGCGCCAGGACGAGACGGTTCCGCTCGGAGTCCCAGAGAGCGACGGCGAACATCCCGCGCAGATGCTCGGCGAAGCGCTCGCCGTGGTCCTCGTAGAGGTGGACGAGCACCTCCGAGTCGCCGCTCGTCGAAAAGCGGTGGCCGGTGCGCTCGAGCTCGTGCCGGAGCTCGCGGTAGTTGTAGATCTCGCCGTTCTGAACGACCGTGATTCGGCCGTCCTCGTTCGAGATCGGCTGGTCGCCCGTCGCGAGGTCGATGATCGCCAGCCGTCGGGCCGCAAGGCCCACCGACCCGACGACGAAAGTCCCGTCGGAGTCCGGCCCCCGGTGGACGAGCGTCGCGCTCATGGCCGCGAGCTGATCGGGATTGACGGCGCCGCGGGCCATCGCGATTCCGCAGATCCCGCACATGCGTCATTACTCTATTGACGCGGTGAGCGGGTTCGGCGCACACGAGGAGCTTCAGCTCCTTGCCATCCTCGTTGCCGCTGCCGCGCTGCTCCTGCTCGCCGACCCCCTGCGGATTCCGTATCCGATCCTCCTCGTCGTCGGCGGGCTCCTGCTCGGTTTCACGCCCGGCGTGCCGACCCTGGTCCTGCCCCCCGACCTCGTGCTCATCGGGATCCTGCCGCCCCTGCTCTATTCGGCCGCCTTCAACACCGGTCTCCGCGACCTGAAGCGGAACCTGCGGCCGATCTCGTTCCTCGCGATCGGGCTCGTGGCCGTCACGACCGTCATGGTCGCCGCAGTCGCGCACTACGTGATCGGTCTGTCGTGGCCGGCCGGGTTCGTGCTCGGCGCCGTCGTCTCGCCGACAGACCCCCTCGCTGCGACGACGATCGCCCGGCGACTCGGAGTTCCGCGGCGCGCAGTCGCGATCATCGAGGGCGAGAGTCTGGTCAACGACGGCACGGCACTCGTCCTCTACAAGTTCGCTGTTGCAGCGGTGCTCACCGGCTCGTTCTCGCTCCTCGATGCGACAGGAAGCTTCATCTGGTCGGTTCTCGGCGGCATCGCCGTCGGCCTCGTGGTCGGCCGCGCGATCCGATTCGTGCGCCGGCGCGTCTTCAACCCTCCGTTGGAAGTGACGATCGCGTTTCTCACGGGCTACTTCGCGTTCCTGCCGGCGTCTGTGATCGATGCGTCCGGCGTGCTCGCGGTCGTCACGGCCGGCGTCTACATGGGCTGGCACACGCCGGAGCTGACCACGGTCGAGACACGGCTCCAGGGCGCCGGTTTCTGGACGATCCTCAGCTTCCTGTTGAACGCACTGCTCTTCGGCCTCGTCGGACTGCAGCTCCAGCCGATCCTCGACGAGCTGCACGGCTGGTCGTGGCAGGAGCTCGTCGGCTACGCGGCGCTCGTCTGGGCCATGGTGTTTCTCATTCGAATCGTCTACGGGTATCCGATCGCCTACGTCCCGCGGTGGATATCGGCGAGTCTTCGCGAGCGCGACCCCGCTCCCCCGTGGCAGTTCGTCGCGTTCATCGCGTGGGCCGGGATGAGAGGAGGGGTGACTCTCGCGGCGGCGCTCGCGATCCCGCTGAGCACGGACTCGGGCGCAGCCTTTCCCGACCGCTCGCTGATCATCTTTCTCGCGTTCTCCGTCGTGCTCGCGACGCTCGTCCTGCAGGGGCTCTCGCTACCCGCCGTCGTCCGCGTCCTGGGCCTCGAGGAAGACGACGGCGATGCGCGGGAAGAGGCAAAGGCGCGCATACACGCGGCCGAGGCTGCTGTCGCGCGACTCGCGGAGCTCGAGGACGAGGGCTGGGTGCGGCCCGACACGGCCGAGCGTGCCCGCGGCCTCTACAACTTCCGGAGCAACCGCTTCCGGGCCTGGCTCGACGACGAGGACGACGGCGAGATCGAGGAGCGCTCGCTCGCCTATCAGCGCCTCCGGCGTGAGCTGCTCGATGCGGAGCGCGGCGCGGTGCATGCGCTGCGAAACGAGGGGAAGATCAGCGAGGACGTCATGCAGCGCGTCCAGCGCGACCTCGACCTCGAGGACTCGCGGCTAGACGTGTAGCGACTGCCTGAGCACGCGCCAGCCGGTGGCTGCGAGCGTGCGCAGGTAGAGACGCAGCGAGCGGTCCGCGATCCACTCGAGGTCGTGCGAGAGCTTCTCGACCATCGAGGTCTCGTAGCCGCGGCGCACCTGGGCGAAGCCGGTCAGGCCCGGGCGCACGACGAGCCGCTGCCAGTACGCGGGCAGCTCGGCTGCGAGCTCCTCGAAGAAGCGGGGACGGATCGGACGCGGCCCGACGAGGCTCATGTCGCCTTTGAGCACGTTCCAGAATTGTGGGATCTCGTCGAGCTGTGTCGCCCTCAGCCAGCGTCCCATGAGCGTGACCTCCGCCTCGGTCCGCTCGACGAGTGCTGGGCCGAGGTGATGCCCGAGCCTCGACTCGGCTCCCGGCCGCAGTGTCCGGAACTTCGTCATCGTGAAGACGCGCCCGCCGCGGCCGACTCGCTGTCCCCTGTAGAAGATCGGCCGGCCGGAGGTCAGAGCGAGGCCGATCCCGAGCGGAACCGCGATCGGGAGCGCGACGACGAGAAAGAGTGTCGAGAACAGGATGTCGAGCGCGCGGAGCTCGAAGTCGACCCGTCGCCGGTCGGGCATCTCCTGGGCCAGCCGCGAATAGCGCTCGGCAAGGCTGGCTCCGCCTTGCATGGTGAGGCTCACAGGGCTCTAATTCTTGCCGATGGCAGTTTCTCCGGCACGCAACAGGCTTGATCGGGTCTCGGTCGCCTTCCTGCTGCTAGGCGCCGCGCTCGTCGCGTGGATCGTGGCGTTCGACCGGATGCGCGGGATGGATGCAGGGCCGGGCACCGATCTGGGCGGGCTCGGCTGGTTCGTTGGCATCTGGGTGACGATGATGGCCGCGATGATGCTGCCGTCGGTCTCGCCGATGGTGCTGGCGTTCGCGCGGGTGAGCAGGGAGCGCGCGAGCCGGGGGCAGATCGCGTTCGTTCCGACGTGGATCTTCGTGGCCGGCTACCTCGCGGCGTGGACGGCATATGGCTTACTCGCGTACGGCGTCTTCCGGGTCGTGGAGGCGGTGGCCGGCGGCGCGCTCGCGTGGGACCGCGCGGGGCCGTACGTCGCGGGAGGCGCGATCATCGCGGCCGGGCTCTACCAGTTGACCCCGATCAAGGACGTCTGTCTGCGCCATTGTCGTACGCCGCTCCACTTCCTCCTGCATGGTTGGCACGAGGGCAAGCTGGGCGCCCTGCGCATGGGCGTCGAGCACGGGCTCTACTGCGTCGGCTGCTGCTGGGGCCTGATGATCGTCCTCTTCAGCCTCGGCGTGATGAGCCTCTTCTGGATGGGCGTGATCGCGGGCGTGATCTTCGCGGAGAAGGTGTTCCCGTACGGCGAACGCCTGACGAGGGTCGTCGCGGTCGCGTTCGTCGCGCTCGGCCTCTGGATCGCGACCTCTCCGGGCAGCGTGCCCGGT
This sequence comes from uncultured Gaiellales bacterium, assembly GCA_964591295.1. GTDB lineage: Bacteria > Actinomycetota > Thermoleophilia > Gaiellales > Gaiellaceae > VAXT01. The sequence goes on from CAZQAG010000006.1 coordinate 63,703, forward strand.
CTGACCGGTCCCGCCGACCCGGGCAACCCGTCGACGCAGATGGAGCGCTAGCGCATCGGCTAGATAAGCTTTCCTTATGGACACCCGGCAGCTTGCCGCCTTCTGCGCGATCGTCGAGCGCAAGAGCTTCTCCGAGGCTGCTGAGCGCCTCGGAGTCACGCAGCCTGCGGTCAGCCAGCAGATTCGCTCGCTCGAGGAACGGCTGGGGCAGCAACTTCTCGACCGGTCCGGACGGCGCGTCGAGCCGACCGAGGCTGGGCGGCGCCTCTACCGCGGAGCGCAGCGCCTCCTCGCGCAGGAGCGACAGCTGCTCGAGGACGTCGCCGGCGAGGCCGAGGGCCCCTTGCGCGGCCAGCTCGCGATGGGCGCCTCGACCGGCCCGGGCGGAACGGTCGTCCCGGTCCTTCTCTGCGAGTTCGCCGAGGCGAACCCCGACGTCACGGTCGACCTCACGATCTCCGACACCCAGACGATCGTCGACCGGGTCGCCCGCCGCGAGCTCGAGCTCGGCGTCGTCGGCGCGACCCCGCGCAACCGCTCGGTCGCCTACGAGCCCTTTTTCCAGGACGAGGTCGTCCTCGTCTGCCCGCCCAAGCACCGTTTCGCCGGCAAGACGGTGACACTCGACGATCTCAGGGGCGAGCCGCTGATCGTGATGCAGGAGGGTGCGGGCGTCCGCCAGGTGATCGAGGACGAGCTGCGGCAGGCCGGGACGCGCCTTCGGGACCTCGACGTGCGGCTCGAGCTCGGTCTCCAGGAGTCCGTGAAGAGCGCCGTCGAGGCCGGCCACGGGGTGACGTTCATCTCGCGCACCGCCGTCGAGCCCGAGCTCGCCGCGGGCACGCTCGCCGCGGCCTCGGTCGAGGGCCTCGAGCCCTCGCGCGAGATTTCGCTCGTCCGCGCGACGGGTCGCGTCTCGACCCGAGTGGCCGACGCCTTCGTCGAGTTCGCGCGCGAACGACTTTGATCGTCCGCTGGGGCTTGGAGGAGCTGCCGGGCCTGCTCGCCGAGCTGGGCATCGAGCGGCCGTTCCTCGTGGCGAGCCCGCGCTGGGAGGCTCCGGTCGAGGTGGCCGGAACCTGGTCCGAAGTTCCCTCGGATCGAATCCAGGACGCCGCCGCCGCCGCCGGTGGGGCGGACGGGCTGCTCGCGCTCGGAGGCGGGAGCGCCATCGACCTCGCGAAGGCGATCTCGGTCGAGACTGGCCTGCCGCTCGTCTCGCTCCCGACGACGTACTCCGGCGCCGAGTGGACGCCGAGCTTCGGGATCCGCGACCACGACAAGCGGATGAAAGGAGGCGGCTCGGGCGCCCACCTCGCTGGGATCGTCTACGAGCCGAAGCTCACGCTCGACCTGCCCAGGGCCGAGACGGTCGGCACGTCGCTGAACGCCCTCGCGCACGCGGCTGAGGCGCTCTACGTGAAGGGGCATAACGCCGAAGGCGACCGCGAGGCCCTGGCTGGCGCCGCGCTCATGTCCGAGTGGCTGCCGAAGGTGGTCGAGGATCAGCACGATTCGGAGGCCCGGCGTGCCCTCCTCGAGGGGGCGATGCACGGAGGAGCTGCCCTCGCAGCCGCCGGCCTGGGACTGGGCCACGCGATGGCGCAGGCGCTCGGCGGGCGCTACGGCCTCCCGCACGGAGCGATGAACGCGATCACGCTCCCGGCAGCCCTCCGCTTCAACGAGCCGGTGGCCGCAGCCGAGATCGCCCGCTTCGGCGAGGCGATGCAAACGGACGACCCCGTCGGCCGCGTCCAGGAGCTCGCGCGGCTCGGCGGCTACGAGCACCTGCGCGACTTCGACGTGCCCGAGGAGGAGCTGGAGGAGGTCGCCGAGGCGGCGGCAGCCCGAGGCGGCGCGGCCGCCAACCCACGCCCGGCATCTGCGGCCGCAATCACCGAGCTACTGCGCGGGGTCTGGTGATCCAGGGATCACGGCTTCGGCGGGAGGGCGGCGAAGCCCGCGGATGCTCGGGACGCTGACGATGGCCATGGTCGAGAGCCCGAGCCACAGTGCGGAGAACCAGAGGACCGTGTCCGCTCCGACCGTCTTCGCAACGACCCCGCTCAGCCCGAATCCGACCGGAAGCAGCGCCAGCGAGCCGATGATGTCGTAGGCCTGCACGCGCGCGTAGAGCGCGCGAGGGATCTGCTCCTGGAGCACCGAGTTCCAGAGCGGGCTTCCGAACGTCAGGACGAGCTGGGCCGCGAAAGCGGCGGCTGCGATCGCCGCCAGAGGTGCCGCAAGCGCCAGCAGCACTGCCTGTGGAATGACCCCGACGCAGACGGCAAAGGAGGCGAGCAGGGGCCGGGATGGCTTGAGCCGAAGGGCAAAGAGGCCGGCGAGAACAGAGCCGACCCCGCCGGCCGTCACGATCGTCGCCCACGCGCCGGCGCCGCCGAGCGACTCCTTCGCGATCACGGGCCCGAGCACGAGAAAGGGCGCAATCACGAACAGGTGGAGGAACGCCTGGTAGAGGACACCGGCCCACAGCCACTCTCGCGACCGGAACTCATTCCATCCATCGGCGAGCTCGCGGAAGAGACGGCGTGCGGCCGAGGGTTGCGGAACGGGCGTCGGCGCGAGCAGGAGGAACGCGAGCGCGGCCAGGCCGTAGCTCAGCGCGTCCACGGCAAGCGCCCATCCCGGCGCGGCGACGACCACGATCACGCCGGCCAACGCCGGTCCTGCGACTGACGCCACGCTTCGGACGAGGCTGATGAGCGCGTTTGCCTCCTGGAGCCGGTGGGGAGGCGCCGTGTTCGAGACAAGCCCGAAGAGCGCCGGCGCCGTGAGCGCGCCCGCCCCGCCGAGGAGCAGCTGCAGAGCGAAGAGGTGCCACACCTCGGCCGCCCCCGTGAGCAACAGGATCGCGGTAAGCGCCTGGGCAGCGCTCGCCACGAGGTTGGTCATCCGCAGCAGCTTCTCCCGCCGCATGCGGTCGCCGAGGACGCCTCCGGCTGCCACGAGGAGGACATAAGGAATCACCTGTCCCGCCAGGACGATTCCGAGAGCGGTGGGCGATCCCGTCAGGTCGAGGACGGCAAACGCGAGGGCGACCGGGACGAGTGCACTGCCCAGATAAGACAGCGTCTCGCCTACGAAGAGCAGCCGGAACTGGCGATGGCGCAGAAGGTCGAGGACTGCGGCTAGCACCGCATCTCAGCATATGAGTCCAGGCGGCCGGTGGCTCTTCAGCGCTTCTTCAGGAGCACCCGAGATGCTCGCCGCCTATTCGCATTCGTCGAAGAGGAGGTGATACTCAATGGCGATTCAGGTGACCACGATCAAGAGGACAGAGCTCGGCGCGAGCTGGGACGACCGAGGCATTTCCTGAGCGGCCTCGAGCTCGGAGCGACGAAGAACTTGCGGCGACCAAAATTGAAAGGCCACGCTCGGGAGACGAGAGGCGGGGCGCTCGTACTCACTCGAGAGCCGGGAATCGAAACGACGATTCCCGACCCCGACGGGCAGGTCGGGGAGCTCCTCGACCTGCTCGACGGCGAGCGAACCGTGGGCGAGATTGCCGAGATGATCGGCGCCGCCTGGCCGGACCTCACTCTCGAGGGCGTCGAGGAGGGAATCGCCTCGCTCGAGGCCGCCGGGCTCCTCGAGGACGCGGCGGCGACGACATCGCTGACAGACGCCGAGTGCGAGCGCTACCAGAGCAATCTGGCGTTCTTCGGCGCCTTTGCCGACTTCGGGCTAAGTCGTTACTCGTTCCAGGAGCGCCTTCGGGAGTCGCACGTCCTCCTGCTCGGAGTGGGCGGAATCGGGTCCACTGTGCTCTATAACCTGGCCGGCCTTGGAGTCGGCCGCGTCACCCTCGTCGACTCGGACGCCGTCGAGCTCGGCAACCTCTCGCGGCAGTTCCTCTACGACGAGAGCGACGTCGGCCAGCCAAAGCTTGCCCGGGCGGCTGCTCGAATCGAAGCGCTCAACCAGGACGTCGAGCTGATCCCCGTCGAGCGGCGGATCGCGAGCAGCTCCGACGTCGCCCGCCTTCTCGCCGACGTCGACCTCGTGGTCTCGGCGATCGACCGGCCGGACGGAATCCAGTACCAGGTCAACGACGCGTGCGTCGCAGCCGGGATTCCGTATGTGAACGGCGCCATCTGGGGCTCACGCGGCTACTACTACTCCATCTGGCCGAGGCAGAGCGGCTGCCTGCGCTGCCACGGCGCCATCCGCACGAGGGAGGAGGGCCCGAACGTCCCGGAATGGCCCGAGCTCGTCAACGTGGCGACTGGGCCGACGGCGACGCTGATCAGCTCGCTCGTCGCGCTCGAGGGCCTTCGCTACTTGACGGGATTCGCCGCGCCCGTCGCCGCGGCGCGGGTCTGGGTAGCGGACTTCGCGGAGGGTGCGATGGACGTCGGCTACGAATGGCCGACCGAGCCTGAGTGCCGCGTGTGTAGCTGATCGGGCCTTAGGGCCCGTCCCACCAACTGCTCTTGACTCCTACCACGGTTCCCCCTTTCTGCGAGTCGAGCCTCCAGTCGGCCTGACGGCTTCACACCGGCTGGAGGCTGCGATTCGTACTTCCGCGGGCGATGGTTCCACTGCATGCTGAAGAGACGCTGAAAGCCGGCGAGCTACCATCCTCGGGAGAGGAGGAAGCTCAGTGCAGTACCGGATTCTCGGCCCGCTCGAGGTCGCTCCCGACGGCCAGCACCTGACGCCGAAGGGCCGAAAGCCGCGCACGCTGCTCGCCCTTCTCCTCCTGAACGGCAACGAGAACGTGCCTGCCGAGCAGCTCATCGACGGGCTGTGGGGCGAGAGAGCCCCCCCGACGGCCGCGAACACGCTGCAGGTCTACGTCTCGCAGCTGCGGAAGCTCGTGGGCGACCGCCTGGTCACCGGAGGCGTCGGCTACAGCCTGCGCGTGGAGCCGGACGAGCTGGACGCGGCTCGGTTCGAGCGGCTCGCGGGCGAGGCGGCAGCAGCACTCGGTCGCAGTGCCTACGGCGAGGCTCTCGAGCTGGCCGACGAGGCGCTGGGGCTCTGGCGCGGCCCGGCGCTGGCCGACGTCCAGTACGAGTCGTTCGCCCAGCCCGAGATCCTGCGCCTCGACGAGCTGCGGCTGGCGGCAATCGAGAACAGGATCGAGGCGGCGCTCGGCCTGGGGCGTCACGACCAGGTGATCGGCGAGCTAGAAGCTCTCGTTGCCGAGCACCCGGCCCGGGAGCGGCTCCGCGCGCTGCTGATGCTCGCTCTCTATCGAGCAGGCCGGCAGGCTGAGGCGCTCGAGACCTATCGCGCGGCGCGTCACGTGTTGCTCGACGAGCTGGGGCTTGAGCCGGGCCCGGAGCTGCGCGAGCTCGAGCAGGCGATTCTCCGCCAGGACGAGGGGCTCTCGCGGCGGCCGCTGCCCGAGGGCAACGTCCCGGTTCCGGTCAGCACGCTCGTCGGGCGAGACCGCGAGCTGGCGGAGATCTGCGGCGCGCTGGGCAGCGGCGAGGCGCGGCTGCTGACGCTGACCGGCCCGGGTGGGGCGGGCAAGACACGGCTCGCACTCGAAGCGGCGAACGCGCTTGCCGGGGAGCTGCCCGACGGCGCCTTCTTCGTCCCGCTCGACACGATCCGCGATCCGGCGCTCCTCCTGCCGGCGATCGCGCATGCACTGGCCGTCCGCGAGAGCGGGGAGCGCCCGCTCCTCGAGAGCCTCGCCGAGCGGCTCGCCGGTCGGCGCGTGCTCGTGCTGCTCGACAACTTCGAGCAGCTGGCTCACACGGCGCCGTTGCTCACGGAGGTGCTCGAGGCCTCACCGGCCCTGACCTTCCTCGTCACGAGCCGCGCGGCCCTCCGGCTGACCGGGGAGAGGGAATACCCCGTGGAACCGCTCGGCTCCACGGATTCCATCGCTCTCTTCGTCGAGCGTGCCCAGGGGGTCGACCCGAGCTTCCAGCTCACCGACGAGAACGCGGGCGCCCTGGAGGAGATCTGCGCGCGGCTCGACGGCCTCCCGCTTGCGCTCGAGCTCGCGGCGGCGCGGACGAAGCTCCTTCCTCCCCAGGCGATGCTTAAGCGGCTCGATCAGCGGCTCGAGCTCCTGAGCCGCGGCCCACGCGACAAGCCCGCACGCCACCGCGCGCTTCGGGACACGGTCGCATGGAGCTACGACCTCCTCGGGCCCGACGAGCAGCGCCTGTTCGCGCGCCTGGCCGTCTTCTCCGGCGGCTGCACGCTGGAGTCAGCCGTCGCGGTCTGCGACGCATCGCTCGACCTGACCGCCACGCTCATCGACGACAGCCTGCTCGAGCGCGACGGCGAGAGGCTGCGGATGCTCGAGACGATCCGCGAGTACGCGCTCGAACAGCTCGCGCAGGACGACGGGGCCGCCGACCTCCGCCGGAGACACGCCGAGCATTTCCTCAAGCTCGCCGAGTCGGAGCCCGTGTCCAGCCAGGCGGAGTGGCTCGCCCAGCTCGACGCCGAGCGGGATAATCTGCGAGCGGCGCTGGCGTGGAGCGTCGAATCCGAGGAGGCCGGCCTCGGCCTGAGGCTTGCGTCCTCGCTGTGGGAGTTCTGGTGGGTACGGGGCCACCTGACCGAGGGGCGCCGCTGGTTGGGCGACGCGCTGGTTCGGGGTGCGTCGGAGCCTCCGGAGCTTCGGGCACGGGCGCTGCATGCTGCAGCGAGCCTCGCGACTCGGCAGGGTGCCTACGGCCGGGCCGCCGAGCTCTCCGAGCAGAGCCTCGCCTTGTGGGAGGAGCTGGGCGACGTCTCCGGGACGGCCCGTTCGCTGCTCTCACTGGGGACGGTTGCAGCCGAGCAGGGAGACCACGAGCGGGCGATCTCGCTGTCGGAGCGGGCGGCGGACCTCTACAGCGAGTCCGGCGACCGGCGGGGCCACGCGCTCGCGGTCAGCAACCTCGGCGGGATCGCGCTCGAGGAAGGCGAGTACGCGAAGGCCGCCTCATTGAGCGAGCAGGCGTACGGGCTCTTCGAGACGCTCGAGGACAGCGAAGGGATGGCGTTCGCCCTCGTCAACCAGGGTTTCGCTGCGCTCTCGGAGCACGAGCACGAGCGGGCTCTCGAGCTTCTACGCCGGGCGCTCCGCCTGCTGGCCGAGCTGGAGTTCCGAGACGTGATCGGCTACTGCTTCGAAGGGCTTGCCGCCGTTCTGGCGTTCACCGGCCAGGCCGAGGCGGCCGCTCGGCTCCTCGGCGCTGCGGAGGCCCTCCGTGAGGACCTGGGCGTCGCCCTGGCTCCGGCCGAACGAGAGACTCACGAGGAGACGGCTGCGGCCATCCGGGAGGCTCTGGGCGACGAGCGGTTCAGCGCCGCGTGGCGGCAGGGGCGGGAACTGGCTCTGGCTGAAGCCATCGCGTATGCGCTTGCAGAGGAACCGGCTCGCGCCTGAGGACGATCGGGGGATCGAGCCGCCGGAGGTTTCGCACGTCGCGGACGCAGACGACGGCGATCGTCGCAACGACGACGACGAGGGCGGCACCGATCAGCGTGTTGGCGACCCCGATCGCGCCCGAGATCGGTCCCATGACCGCCACGCCGACCGGAATCAGCGCGAAGGAGCCGAGGACGTCGTACGAGCTCACCCGCGAAAGCTTCTCGTCCGGGATGTGCTGCTGGAGAGTGGTGTCCCAGAAGACGCCGTAGAGCTCGAGGCCCACGCCGGCGAGCAGGGCCGCCGGCAGGATCAGCATCAGCGGGGCGGCGAGTCCGAGCAGAGCCAGGAGGGGTGCCATCGTCAGAACGGCGAGGGTCGCAACCAGGAGCGGTCGCTCGGGCCGGTAGCGGAGCGCGACGATGCCCGCCAGGATCATGCCCGCGGCCTCGGCGGCGAGGATGAAGCCCCAGGCTGCCGCCCCGCCCAGCTCCTTCTCCGCGACGAAGGGGCCGAGAACGAGGAAGGCGCCGATCGCGTACGCGTTGATGAGCGCGAACTGGACGATCGTCACGCAGAGCCACGACCGAGAGCGGAACTCGTGCCAGCCTTCGGCGAGCTCGCGCAGGAACTTCCGGTCAGCCAGCGGCTTGACCGGTGGCAGCTTGAGCATGCCGACGAACACCGCGCCGACTGCGTAGGTCGCACCGTCGAGAGCGAGTGCCCAGCCGGCTCCGACGGTCGCGACGAGCAGGCCCGCGAGCGCAACACCCGCGATCCGGGTCGAGTTTCGGGAGAGGCTGAGCAATGCGTTCGCCTGCTGCAGGCGGGGAGCGCTCACGATCTGGGGGACGAGCCCGGTCGAAGCGGGCATGAAGAACGCCGAGGCACCACCCTTGAGGGCCGCGAGGACGACCAGGTGCCACGTCTCGGCGATCCCGGCGAGCAAGAGGATTGCCGCCGCGATCTGCGCTGCCGCGCTCAGGACGTCCGAGGTGACCATCACGAGATGGCGCGGCAGCCGGTCGGCCCAGACGCCGCCGACGAGGAGGAAGACGAGGTGCGCAAGCATGTACGCCGACAGCACGAGGCCGAGGTCGGAGGGCGAGCCGGTCAGCGCGATCACCGCGAAGGCGAGCGCGATCGGCGCGAAGGAGCTCCCGAAGAGGGAGATCGTCCGTCCGATGAAGAGAAGGCGAAAGTCCCGCTCGGCGAGTGGCCCGAACGGGAGATTTCTCAGCATTGGCTTCAGCCGGGTGCGAGCGATCATCGTCCCGCCTTGAACTGTGTCTCGCGCGCGCGTGGGCCGCTTCCCTCACCCGGGTGACGAGGCATCCCCGAATTGCGTGGCGAAGCGAGCAGGCCCGTCAGGGCGGATGAGACGAAGGGCACCACCAGGGCCATGAGAAATGGCATCGGTCGAGCCGTCTAGTCCCTTGAATTTGAATAAGTAGTCCTTATTACTCGGATTAGGAGACAGTGGTATAGTCGCTTTGATGGCCGCTCCCCAGGCGTTCGACGTGCTCGTGGTCGGAAGCGGCGCTTCCGGTCTGGCGGCTGCTGTCTCGGCCCAGCGTGCGGGCGCAAGCGCGGCCCTCGTCGCCAAGGAAGCCCTTCAGTCCTGCAATTCTGCGAAGGCACAGGGCGGAATCCAGGCCGCCTTCGGGGATGACGACTCACCCGAGCAGCACGCCGAAGATGTGTGGCAGAGCTCGCACGAAACCGCCGATCGGCGGCTCGTCGAGGTCCTGACCGGCGAGGCTCCGAGCGCGATCCACTGGCTGGAGGAGCTCGGCGTCGAGTTCACGCGCGAGAACGGCGGCTACCGGCTGGCACGCTGCGGCGGCGCGACGCGCATGCGCCTCCTCCAGGTCGGCGACCGCACCGGGCACGCGATCACGAGTGCGCTCCGCGACGCCGTGAAGGCTTCGAGTATCCAGACGTTCCCAAAATCGCCGCTCACCGAGCTGCAGCCGGGCGAGAACGGCTGGCGCGCGCTCTGCGGCGAGCACGTGATCGATGCGGGCACGGTCGTGCTCGCGGCCGGGGGTCGCTGTTTCCGCGTGGCCGAGGAGCGTGGCGAGCTAACCACGAATCATCCCGGCGCGACGGGGGAGGTGACGCGCATCGCGGTCGACCTCGGCGCCGAGACGCGTGACTACGACGCGCTCCAGTACCACCCGAACGGTGGCGCGTGGCCGCAGCCGATGCAGGGCTACTCGATCCCGGAGACGACTCGCGCGTACGGCGCGGTGCTCCTCAATGCCGACCGCGAGGAGTTCACCGACTCGCTCGGGGCGCGCGACGCGGTCTCCCGGGCGATCTTCGACGAGGTGGAGGCCGGCCGGGGCGTCGAGACTCCCGACGGTCGCCCGGCGGTTTACCTCGACACGACGCGCATTTCCGAGGCCGACGCCGAGATCTCGCTGCCGTACATGCTCCGCCGCTATCGCGCGGGCGGAATCGACCCGCTCGAGGAGCCGATCTTCACGTTTCCCGTGCTCCATTACCAAAACGGCGGGCTCGTGATCGACGAGCAGGGCGAGACGACGGTCGAGGGTCTCTACGCCTGCGGCGAGATCGCCGGCGGGACCCACGGGCGCAACCGGATGATGGGCAACTCGCTGCTCGAGTGCACGGTCTTCGGACGCCGCGCGGGCAAGGCCGCCGCGGAGAAGGCGGCATGAGTACCGTCGCGACAGATTTGCGCCAGACGGTGGAAGACGCGGCCGCGCACCTCTACGTGTGGGCGCTCAAGGACATCCCGCAGGACCTGCGAGATGCTCTCTCCGCCGCCCTGGAGCGGGAGACCTCGGTCCCGGGGCGCCGCGTGCTGGAGACGATCGCCAAGAACGTCGACGTCGCCGAGCGCGAGAACAACATCGTCTGCCAGGACACGGGCATCGCCGTCTATACGTGCCGCGTCGGCGAGCATTTTCCTCTGCATCCGGCCAATATTTACGACGCTCTGAAGGTCGGCACCGAGCGAGCGACGATCGACACGCCGCTCCGCTCGAACGCCGTCCACACGATCACGCGCGAGAACACCGGGCCGAACACCGGCTACCGCCTGCCGATCGTCCACTGGGAGTTCATCCCCGATTGGGACGGCCTCGACGTCAAGTGCGTGCCGAAGGGCTCGGGCTCCGAGAACATGAGCTTCCTCAAGATGTGCGTCC
>CAZQAG010000007.1:0-68881 GCA_964591295.1 uncultured Gaiellales bacterium
GCGGTCTGGTACTCGAAGATCGCCTGCAGGACGCCCTGGCTCATCTCCGGCTGGTAGGGGGTGTAGGCGGTCAGGAGCTCGCCGCGCGAGAGGACGGCATCGACGACCGCCGGCACGTAATGGTCGTAGATCCCGGCTCCTAGGAACGAGAGCTCGCGACCAGTGTCGACGTTCTTTGCGGCGAGCTCCTCGAGGTGGGCGACGATCTCCTGCTCCGAGAGCGCGGGCTCGAGGTCGAGCTCGCGATCGAAGCGCACACCCTTTGGGATGTCGCGGAAGAGCTCCTCGATCGAGTCGACCCCGATCGTCGCGAGCATCTCCTCGCGATCTCGCTCTGTGAGCGAGAGGAAGCTCACTGCTCGTCTACGAAGCTCTTGTAGGCCGCCGCGTCCATCAGGTCGCCCGCCTCCGACGCGTCGCTCAGGCGAATGCGGATGAGCCAGCCCGCACCGTACGGGTCCTCGTTCACGGTCTCGGGCTCGGCGACGACTTTCGCGTTCACCTCGATGATCACCCCGGAAAGGGGCGCGATCACGTCGGAGACCGCCTTCACGGACTCGACCTCGCCGTACGAGGAGCCCTTCGCGATCTGGGCGCCCTCCTCGGGGGGCTCGTAGTGGACGAGCTCGCCGAGTGCGTCCTGGGCGAACCAGGTGATGCCGAGCGTCGCCTCGTCCCCCTCGATGCGGGCCCAGTCGTGCTCGGAGTGGTACTGCAGTTCGTCCGGGTAGCTCTCGGCAGCGGCCACTATGGCTCCTTCTTGTAGATCGGTTTCTTGACGATTTCGGCGCGCCGTTCGCGGCCGCGGACGTCGATCGTAAGGCTCGTGCCCGGGTCGGAGTGCTCCGTGGCCACGTAGCCCATGCCGATCCCCTTGTCGAGCATCGGTGAGTGCGAACCGGAGGTGACCTCCCCGCCCTCGGCAATCCGCATCCCCTGCCGGGGGATTCCCGGGTCCTGCATGACGAAGGCCGCGAGCTTGCGCGCCGGCCCCTCGGCCTTGACCCGGCGCAGCTCCTCGACCCCGGTGAAGTCCTTGTCGAGCGAGCAGACCCAGCCGAGACCCGCGGAGATCGCGTCGGTCTCCGGGCTGATGTCGTTCCCGTGCAGCGGGTAGCAGACCTCGAGCCGCAGCGTGTCGCGGGCGCCGAGACCCGCCGGCGTCGCGCCGCGCTCGAGCACGGCGTCCCAGAGCGACTCGGCGTCCTCGGTCATCGCCATCAGCTCGACGCCGGTCTCGCCGGTGTAGCCGGTGCGGTTGACCATGCACTCGATGCCGTCGATCTCGCCCATCGCGAAGGTGAACGCCGGCGCCTCGTCGAGCCCGAGCCGTTCCAGTGACCGCGGGCCCTGGACGGCGAGCAGCGCGTAGCGATCGGAGACGTCCCGGACGTCTGAGCCCGGCCGTTCGCGGTCTTTTACCCACTCATAGTCGGCGTCCTTATTCGAGGCGTTGACGACGAGGAGGTACCGGCCTCCTTCGAGGCGGTAGACGATCAGGTCGTCCACGATGCCGCCCTGCTCGTTCGTGAGGAGCGTGTACTGGGCGCCGCCGACTTCTAGCCGGTCGAGGTCGTTCGAGAGCAGCGACTGGAGCAGTTCGCGGGCCAGCGGGCCTTCAACCTCGATCTCGCCCATGTGCGAGACGTCGAAGACGCCGCAGTCCTCGCGGACGGCACGGTGCTCGGGGATGACCCCCTCGTATTGCACCGGCATCTCCCAGCCGGCGAAGGGCACCATGCGTGCGCCGAGGGAGACGTGGCGCTCGTAGAGCGGCGTGCGAAGGAGCGTCTGCATGCGTCCCGGATGCTAATGAACCCTGGGGGCGGGTCTCAGACCCGCCGGGAGGGCAGGGTCGAGGTACCGCGCCGGGCGATTCCTAAACGGGTCTCTGCGCCGGTCGGCTTAGGGGTCGCGCAGGAACGACGGCACTTCGAGGATGTCGTCCGGGAGCTCGAAGGCTCCCTCTTCCGCCGTCGGAGCGGAGCGCGCGGCGGCGCCCTCCTCGGCGGGCCGCTCTTCGCGGCGGCGCCGGCGATAGCGCTCCGGCCCGAAGCCGGTCGCGATCACGGTCACGCGCACCTCGTCCTTGAGGGCGTGGTCGATGACCGCGCCAAAGATGACGTTCGCATTCTGGTCGGCAGCGCCCGTCACAACCTCGGCCGCCTCGTTCACCTCGAAGAGGCCCATCTCCGGACCGCCCGTGACGTTGAGGAGGATTCCGGTCGCGCCTTCGATCGAGGCCTCGAGCAGCGGCGAGGAGACGGCCGAGCGTGCGGCCTCTCCTGCGCGGTTCTCGCCGGAGGCGATCCCGATTCCCATCAGGGCCGAGCCCGCGTCGCGCATGATCGTGCGCACGTCGGCGAAGTCGAGGTTGACGAGGCCGGGGATCGTGATCAGGTCGGTGATGCCCTGGACGCCCTGGCGTAGGACGTCGTCGGCCAGGCGGAAGGCGTCCACGATCGACGTGTCCTTGTCGACCACTTGGAGCAGTCGATCGTTCTCGATCACGATCAGCGTGTCGACGTGCTCGCGAAGATCCCGGATGCCGAGCTCGGCCTGCTCGGCGCGCTTCCGGCCCTCGAACGAGAACGGTCGCGTGACTACCCCGACGGTGATCGCTTCGAGCTCGCGCGAGATCTCGGCCACGGTCGGTGCGGCACCGGTTCCCGTGCCGCCGCCCTCGCCGGCGGTGACGAAGACCATGTCGGCGCCCTTGAGCGCCTCCTTCAGCTCGTCGCGGCTCTCGTGCGCGGCTGCCTTCCCGACCTCCGGGTTCGCGCCTGCGCCGAGGCCGCGGGTCCCATCGGTTCCGATCTGGAGCTTGACGTCGGCGTCCGTCATCAGGAGCGCCTGGGCGTCCGTGTTGACGGCGATGAACTCGCAGCCCGTGAGGCCCGCGTCGACCATGCGGTTGACGGCGTTCGAGCCGCCGCCGCCGACGCCGGCGACCTTTAGGACTGCGAGGAATTTCTGGGACGGATCGCGCATGCTCACGTTGCTAGACCTCAACCTTGAGTGGAGCGTAGGGTACGGGCCGGACGAAAGACCGCCCCAGAGTACGCGCGGTCAACCCGCATGTCAACGGGGCATAGACCCTCTAACCCTAAAGCTCCACCTTGGACTTGAGGGTTGCTTCAACCGACAACCGCTCGCTCCGCCACGCTGACGTCAACGTAGCGCGCCTCGCCTTCGACGGCAGCGAGAACCTTTCGCGCGACCGCGAGCTGCAGCGGAAGGTCGTCCGCCGAGCCGAGGCGGAGCTCCGTTCCCCCCCGCAGTACGAGCGCGAGCTCGCCGTCGACGGTGCGCGCCTCTCCCGTCTGCGCGAACAAACGCTTGTCGGCCGTGAGCGCCTGGCCGAGAACGAGCGCAGGCTCGAGTGCGGCCTCATCCGTCAGCAACTCGCCTTCGCCGGGCACAGGCGTGTCCGCCACCCAGATCCTCGGTAGCGACCATCCGGTGGGGTCGTCGAGCCTCTTGAGCACCCTCCCCCGCTCCGTCACGAGCCAGGCTTCCGACCCTCGCCGCAAGATGGCGACGGGACGCTCGGCGGAGACGACGATCCGTGCCGTGTGCGGAAATGCCCGGTCGTACGAGATGAGGCTCACATCCGGCAGCCCCTTCAGGTGCCGATCGATCGCAGCAGCGTCGACCGAGAGCAGGCTTCGCCCCGACAGTGGGCCAAGCGCCTCGTCGACGCGCCGGAGGACGGAGGCACGCGCACCCGTCACCTCGACCTCCCGCACCGCGAACATCGACGTCTCGCGGGCGACGAGGTAACCGCCGACCGCCAACCCGATCAGGCCAAAGCCGATGAGCAGCGACCGACCGGAGGGCAGGAAGCGAGCGATCGAGATCGGCACGCCCACGCGCCGACTCGGCAGCGCGAGAACGGAGGGTCGCGGACGTGGCTTGCGAGCCGCAGGCACGCAACTGAGTTCGGCGCCGCCGCCTGAAGCCCTACACCGGAAAGGGCCCGGCCAGGACGACCTGCCATGATCCTTGCGCGGTGGGCATTGCGCTGCGCATCGGCGTCTTCTTCCTCATGGCGCTCGCGCTTGGCGGGTGCGAGTCGAGGAAAGCGGCCATCGAACCGCCAGTGATCGCCGAAAGCTTCACGCTGCTTCCGTGCCCGGCGAAGCCGAGGTCGATGCTCGATCTCGAAGGCTGCGCCCAACGTAGGATCCTCGAGTCGGATCAGGCAATCAACAGGTTAGTTAGAACGATCTTCAGGAGCCGGTCGAGCGCCGCGTCGCGAGAGCGCTTCGTACGCGGCGAACGTGCATGGCTGACCTATCGCCGAGCGGTCTGCGAAAGCCGTGCGGATGTGTATGAGGGCGGCTCTGCAGCAGGTCTCGTGTTCGTCACCTGCGTGGTCGACCGAAATCTCGCCCATCTGAGGGAACTGAGAGCCTTTGAGCGCGACCTCCGCCCGAAGTGACCTGGTTCGCCAAGGAGCGAACTAGCCGACGGCCGGAAGCTCTAGTGCACCGACGAAGCGGACCTCGCGCTCTAGCTCGACGCCGAACTCCTCGCGGGCCCGGCGGCGCGCCTCGGTCATGAGCGCGAGCGCGTCTGCAGCCGTGCCCTCGCCCGCGTTCTCGATGAAGTTGGCGTGCCTCGGGGAGATCTGGGCTCCACCGATCTGATGGCCCTTGAGCCCGCAGGCCTCGAGCATCCGCCCGGCGGAGAGCTCGTGGCCGGGATTCTTAAAGACGCTCCCGAAGGTGCGCTTGTTCGTCGGCTGGGCGGCCTTCCGCTGCGCCTGGAGCTCGGCGACGGTCGCCTTGATCTCGTCGGGCGGACGCGACTCGAGCCGGAACTCGGCGCGAGCGACGATCTCGCCTGCACGCAATCCCGACCGCCGGTACTCGAGCCCGAGCTCGGCCGGTGTCCGCCACTCGGATCCGCCGGCCGTGACGACGAGCGCCCGCTCCAGGATCCCCTTCCAGTCGCCGCCGTAGGCACCGGCGTTCATCTGCACGCCTCCGCCGACGGTCCCGGGAATCGCACAGGCGAACTCGAAGCCGCCGAGTCCCGCGGCCCGAACCCGGTGCAGGCAGACGGCGTTTGCGGCCCCGCCGCCCGCGTCGAGCAATCCGTTCTCGGCGCGAGCGTCGGCCAGCTCGCCTGCGAGCCGGAGGACGAGAGCGTCCACGCCGTCGTCGGCGACGAGGAGGTTCGAGCCGAGCCCGATGGTGAAGACGTCTATTCCTCTCTCGGCCGCCCAGGCGAGGGCATCCCTGAGCTCCGCTTCCGTGCCCGGCTGCGCGAAGTGGCGAGCGGGGCCACCGATCCCGACAGTGGTCAGGCGTCCGAGCGGGACGTTCTCCTCGATCTTCATGCGAGCTTCTCGAGCAGAAGCGGAACGGCGCGGTCGACGTCGCCTGCGCCCACGGTCAACGCGACGTCACCGGGTCGTGCATGGCGGGCGACGAACCTCGCTCCGTCCTCGATGCTCGGCGTCCAGCCGACGGTCATGCCGGGACGCGCATCGGCGACTGCGTCGACGACCAGCTTGCCGCTCACACCGTCGATCGGCTCCTCCCGGGCTCGGTAGATCTCCGTGACCGCCACGACGTCGGCGGCAATGAGCGCCGCACCCAACTCGTGCGCCAAGTGGCGGGTGCGCGAATAGAGATGCGGCTGGAAAAGCACGAGCACCCGGCCCCCGTCGCGCACAGCGGAGATCGTGGCGGCAATCTCGGCCGGATGGTGCGCGTAGTCGTCCAGCACCGTCACTCCGCCAGCCTCGCCTCGACGCTCGAGGCGGCGCCCGGCGCCCGTGAACGCCGCGAGGTGCGGGCCTGCTTCCTCGGGAGACACGCCGGCGAGCTCGAGCGCGGCGAGCGCCGCGGCGGCGTTGCGAAGATTGTGCTCCCCGGGCACGGCCAACTCGAGGTCGGCAGGCGCGAGCTTGTCGCCACGAACGACCTCCGGAACCTCGGCGAGCCAGCGCTCGAACAGCTGCTCCACCTCGGCGCGCGACGCAAACTCCGAGTGGTGATCGAGGTCGACGTTCGTGACGACCGCGATCTGCGGCCGGAGCTGCTCGATCGTTCGGTCTGATTCGTCGCCCTCGACGACGAGCCACCCTGATCCCGCCCGCGCGTTTCCGCCGAGCTGCGGGATCTCGCCGCCGATCATGAACGCGGGATCCCGGCCGAGGCGGTCGAGCACAAAGGCGATCATCGCCGCCGTTGTCGTCTTCCCGTGCGCGCCCGCGACCACGATCGAGTCCTGCTGCGAGACGAGCTCGGCCAGAAACCCCGCGCGACTCAAGCCCTGAACCTGGCCGGCAAAGGCCGTCGAGACGACGGCCTCGAAGCCGTCCGGCGCAGCCTCCACCTCATCCGAGACGATGACGGGAATCCCGGCCGCGCGGACGTGCTCGAGGTACGGCGTCTCGTACCGGTCCCAGCCGGCGACCTCGGCTCCCCAGGCCTTCGCGAGCAACGCATACCCCGACAGGCCGGCCCCGCCGATGCCGACGAACCAGAGCCGTCGGTCAGCCAGCGAGGGCAATGAGCTCCTCCGCGATCTGCCCGGCGGCGTCGGGCCGGGCAACGCGCTTCATCGCAGCGCCCATCTCCTTCAGGCGATCGGCGTCCCCCAGCAGAGAGCGCGCGAGATCGGGGACGCGCCCAAGCTCGGTCTCCGGAACAGTGATCGCGCCCCCTGTCCGTTCGAAGAAGACCGCGTTTTTCGCCTGGTGATCCGCGGTCGCAAACGGATACGGCACGAGGATGGCCGGCTTTCCGGCGGCGGCAACCTCCCACACCGACCCTCCCGCACGCGCAACAACGAGGTCGGCTGCGGCGACTGCGGCCCCGAACTCGTCTGTGAACGGCAGCAGCTTGTAGTCGTCACGGGTGATGCGCGCGCGAAGACGCTCGTAGTCGCGCTCGCCGCTCAGGTGGAGGACGGCCGGCCCCGTCTCGCCGAAGGTCTCCGCCACGAGGTCGTTGAGGCTCGCAGCTCCCTGGCTTCCGCCGAAGACGAGGAGCACGGGCGCACGTGGCGGCAGATCGAAGGCGCGACGGCCCTCGGCGCGCGAGGGTGCGCGGTTCCGAGCAGGGATGGGCCGGCCGGTGACCCGGTATTTGGGCCCGTCGCGACCCTCGATCGGGAACGAGAGGAAGATGCGTCGCGCAAAGGGCGCCGCGAGCCGGTTCGCAAGCCCGAGGTGCGCGTCGGCCTCCATGAGTGCCGTCGGAATGCCCATCCGGGACGCGGCGTAGACCATCGGCCCCGCCACATAACCCCCACCGCCGAGCACGACATCGGGCTCCCGTTCTCTCAGGATCCGCCGGCAGGCCCGTGGAGCGCGCAGGGCTCGAGCGACTGCGCGCCCGAGTGCAGGCGTCGGTCGGCGAGGCAGCCCGGAGATCCGGAACGTGTCGAGCTGGAAGCCCGCCTCAGGAACGAGCCGCGCCTCGATGCGATCCGGCGACCCGGCGAAGGTCACCTCGGCGCCGCGTGCCGCGAGCGCCTCCGCGACCGCGAGCGACGGCAGCACGTGGCCGGCTGTTCCCCCGGCTGCGATCAGGCACCTGAGCTCGTGCGTTTCCACCATGTCCTGCGATGTTAAGGAGGACGCCCACCGCAGCGAGCGACACAACGAGGCTGGAACCGCCGTACGAGACGAACGGGAGCGTGATCCCGGTCAGCGGAGCGAGCCCTAGGACGGCGGCAAGATTGATCAGCGCCTGGCCGCAGATCAGTGTCGTCATGCCCGCTGCGAGGCGCTTGCCGAAGGGATCGCGGCAACGCAGCGCGACTCGAAGCCCGGCGTAGGCGAACGCGACGAATGCCGCCATAACGAGGGTCGTGCCGATGAGCCCCAGCTCTTCCCCGATGACGGCGAAGATCATGTCCGTATGCGCCTCCGGCAGGTAGTTGACCTTGGAGGGGCCCTGCCCGAGACCGACGCCGAGTGGGCCGCCGGAGCCGAGCCCGATGATCCCTTGAAGAGTCTGGTAGCCCGCGCCTTGGGGGTCGTCCCCCGGGTTGAGGAAGCTGAAGAAGCGCGCGCGCCGATACGGCTCGAACCAGATCGCAGCCATCGCGAGAGCGAAGGCGATCGCGCCGCCCGCCCCCAGGACGCGAAGAGGCGTGCCCGACACGACGAGGATCACGCCGAGGACGGCGCCGATCGAGATCACCGTTCCGAGATCCGGCTCGAGCAGGATCAGCCCGGCGAAGATCCCCGACGTCAGCCCGATCGGCTTCGCCAGCTCCTTCAACGTGCGAGGCGCAGGCCTGCGGGCCAGGTACGCCGCCGCCCAGATGGCAAGGCTGAGCTTTGCGAGCTCCGACGGCTGAAAACTGAGGGAGCCGACGCCGAGCCAGCGGCGGGCGCCGTTGACTTCCTGGCCGATCACGAGCACCGCGAGGCAGAGGCCGAGGCTGGTCAGCATGAGCACGGGAGCGAGGTAGCGGAGCGCCCGGTAGTCGGTCCGCGAGGCAACCATCAGGAGGGCGACGCCGATCAGCGCGTAGATCCCCTCGCGCTTGAGATAGAAGACGGGATCGCTGCCGCCGAGGGCCGCCGAAGCGGAGGTCGCGCTGTAGACCATCACGAGCCCGAACGCCGTCAGGCCCAGCGTGACGAGGACGAGGATGTGGCTCTCGAGCTGGCCCTTCTTCATGCGGTCACCTCGGCGACGAGCCTCCGGAACGCGTCGCCTCGCTCTTCGAAGTCGCCGTACTGGTCGTAGCTGGCGCACGCGGGGGCAAGCAGGACGACCTCGCCCGGCTTCGCGTTCCCGGCGGCTGCGCGAAGCGCCGTCTCGAGGTCTCCACTCAGCTCGTGGTCGACGCCCGCCAGCTCGAGGGCGACGGCGATGTCGCCGGCACCCTCGCCGATCAGGTACGCGCGCCGGGCACGCCCGACGAGGTCGAGCGCGAGCTCGGAGTAGGACTCGCCCTTGCCGCGGCCGCCGAGAATGACGTGCAGCGGCGCATCGTACGCCGCGACAGCGCGCCGGGCGGCCGCCGTGTTTGTCGCTTTCGAATCGTTCACGTAACGAACGCCGTCCGCCTCGGCGACCGGCTCCAGGCGATGGGCTACGCCCGGGAAGGTCTGGAGCGCCTCCGCGATGCGCCCGTCGTCGACGCCGAGCGCGCGTGCCGCCACAGCCGCCGCCGCGGCGTTCTCAAGATTGTGCGCGCCCGGAATGCGCGGCTCGGCCGGGAGCGGATCCCTGGGTTCGAACTCGATCCGTTGCGCGCCGCCTGGGACGTCCTCAAAGCCCCGCGGGACGACCGCGATGTCGCCGTCACCCTGGTTCTCGAAGATGCGGAGCTTCGCGTCACGGTAGGCCTCGAACGAGCGGTGCCGGTCGAGGTGGTCGGGCTCGAGGTTGAGTAGCACGGCGACCCGCGGACGGAACTCGTGCACGTCCTCGAGCTGGAAGCTCGAGACCTCGCAGACGACCAACTGTCCGGGGGCGACCTGTCCATCGAGGTCGGAGAGCGCACGGCCGACGTTGCCGGCGACCGGGGCGCCGAGCATAACGCCGAGCAGCTCACTCGTCGTCGTCTTCCCGTTCGTCCCGGTAACCCCGACGATCGGGTTCGGAAGCAGCCGCGAGCCGAGCTCGACCTCGCTCCAGATAGGTATCCCCCGCGCCCGCGCAGCCACGACGAGAGGTGCTTCGCCTGGTACGCCTGGGCTCTTGATCACAGTCTCGACGGCGTCGAGCAATCGCTCCTCCTCGGTCCCGAGATGGAGTTCGACGCCGGCCTCCGCAAGCCTGCCCACGTCCACCTCCTGCGAGGCATCGACGCCGATCACATCGGTCCCCCGACGGCGCAGCGCGAGCGCAGCCGCCTGGCCCGAGCGTGCGAGCCCTAGAACGAGAACACGCCGTGGAAGAGCCACCTCAGCGAGCCGTGGCCCGGAGCCATATCTGCGTCCAGAAGGGAGCCAGGAAGCGATACACGAACGGTTCCGCCAGGTGGAAGGCGATGTCCTTCGGGGCATTCGAGTAGAGCCGCTTGCGGTTGTTGTGAAAACGCTCCACCCGAGTGAAACCCGCCGCTCTCAGGGTCTTCTTGAGACGCCTGGGCGTGTATCCCTGCTCCGTCGTTCCCCACTGCCCGGTGGCTCCGCGTCCCTGGAAGCGGTGCTTCCAGTTTGGTTCGGCGAGGAGCAGCCGACCGCCGGGGTGGAGCGCGAGGAATGCTGACCGCAGCACCAAGTCGGCACGGGGGCTGTGGTGCACCGCGTCGTAGATGAGACACGTGTCGAATCGGCGACCCAGGTCGAGCGCCTCCATGTCCCCCACCTCGAACGACGCGTCCGACGCTTCTTCGGCGCCGAGCTCGCGCGCGATCGCGATCATCTCCGGCGAGACGTCGTAGCCGACGGCTCGGATGCCGTGCCGTGCCGCAAGCCGCGTCATCCACCCCGACCCGCACCCCAGCTCGCACAGGCTCATGCCGGGCTGGAGCTCCAGGAGCTGGAGCACGTAGCCGAAGTCGATGACGTGCCGGGCCGTCTCTCTCGGCGCATTCCGGAAGGGCTTCGTCCTGAGCCACTCCCTCCCCGTTTCCCCAACCAGGCTCGGATAGTCGATCTCCGCCTTCTTCCGGCCTTCGTGGGATTCACTCACCTGAGTGACCTGAAGTCGAGGTAGTAGCGGTAGTAGAAGGCAAATGCGGCCGCGCACATGATCGCGGCGAGGATCCAGAAGCGGACCATGATCTTCGTCTCGGACCAGGCTTTCATCTCGAAATGGTGGTGAATGGGCGCCATCAGGAAGAGGCGGCGGCCCCAGTAGCGGAACGAGAAGACCTGCAAGATCACCGAGAGCGCCTCGACCACGAAGATCCCTCCGATCAGGAGGAGCAGGAGCTCGGTCTTCGTCATCACCGCGAATGCGCCGATCGCGCCCCCGATCGCCATCGAGCCGGTGTCGCCCATGATCACCTCGGCGGGGAACGCGTTGTACCAGAGGAAGCCGATCGCTCCTCCGGTGAGCGCGGCGCCGACGAGCGCCAGGTCGAGTGCGGAGGCGTCGCGGAACTCGGTCGAGGTCGCCGAGCGGATCCACGTGACCACGTTCATCGCCGTGAACGTGATCAGCGCGATCATCCCGACCCCGACCGCGAGGCCGTCGATGCCGTCCGTGAGGTTCGCGCCATTCGCCGCGCCCGCGATGATCAGGAAGAGGAGCACGAAGAAGCCGAAGGAGAGACCGATCCGCCAGTCGAGGACCGGCGCGTACACGTCCGTCGAGAGGCCGAGGTCGTGCACGGACCAGCCCACCCCGGCGGTGATCCCGGCCAGGAACAGGAGCTTCCACCGGCCGGCCAGCCCGAGCGAGCGGCGGTGCTTGACCTTGAACCAGTCGTCGGCGAATCCGATCGCCGCACAGCCGATCGTCACGAAGAAGACCGTCAGCCCGGCCTGCGTGTAATCGCTCAGCACGAGGAAGGGGATGATCATCGAGAGGACGATCAGGAGCCCGCCCATCGTCGGCGTTCCCTGCTTGGTGTGATGGCCCGCCGGTCCGTCCTCGCGGATGTGCTGGCCGAACTCGTTGCGGCGCAGGAAGTCGATGAACTTGGGCCCGGCGAGGATCGAGATCGCCATCGCGAAGATGCCCGCGGCGAGGACTCGTTCCACTACGCAGGCACTCCCGTGAGGGCTTCCGCGACGACCTCGAGCCCGACTGCGCGCGACCCCTTCACGAGGACGACATCGCCCGGCTGGACGATCTCCTTCACCTTCGCGGCCGCCTCGCCGGCGTCGCCCGCGAGCTCGCCGCCGTAGTCACGGGCAAGCTCGCCTACCCCGAGCACCGCGTCGATGCCGAGGCTCTGGGCGAGGTCGCCGATCTCGCGGTGGTAGTCGGGCGCGGTCGGGCCAAGCTCGGCCATCTCGCCGAGCACGGCCACCTTACGGCCCTCGTGCCCGGCGAGGTGCTCCAGCGCCGCGCGCATCGAGGCCGGGTTCGCGTTGTAGGAGTCGTTGATGAGCAATCCTCCTCCCGGCAGAGGCGACTCCTCGCCCCGCCAGCGCGAGAGCTCGACGTCCACTCTGCCCTCCGGAAGCGGGAGGCCGAGTGCCTGCAGGGCGAGGAGGGCGGCGACGGCGTTCTGGGCCTGATGCCGCGCGCTGAAGGGGAACTCCAGCTCGAGCTGCTCCCCGCCGAGGGCGAAGACGACCCGGCAGCCGGCGTCTATGCGCTCGAAGCGCTCGACGTTCCCCGGGCCAAAGCGATGGATCTCGATGTCGTCGCGGCCGAGGAACGGCTCGAGCAGCGGCTCGTCCGGAACCACCGCCGTCCCACCCGGCGGCAACGACGCCACCAGCTCGGCCTTCGCCTCCGCGACACGCTCGACCGTGCCGAGCAGCTCGAGGTGGACCGGGCCGATGCTCGTGATCACGCCCACGTCTGGACGCGCGATCGCGCACAGCTCGGCGATCTGGCCGACCCCGCGCATGCCCATCTCGCAGACGACGACCTCCGTGTCCTCGTCGATGCGGGTCAGCGTGAGCGGGAGGCCGATCTCGTTGTTGTTCCCCTCCTCGGCGGCGACCGTCTGCGCGTGCGGGCGGCAGAGCGCGGCCAGGATGTCCTTCGTCGAGGTCTTGCCGGTCGAGCCCGTGATCCCCACGACCCGGGCCGAGCTGCGCACGCGCACGGCCGTTCCCAGCGCTGCGAGCCCCGAGAATGCGTCCTCGGGGACGAGCGTCGCAGCCGCGCCGCGCGCGAAGGCGTGGCGGCAGAAGTCCGCGCCCCCACCGACCACGAAGAAGAGGTCGCCCTCCTCGATGCGCCGCGAGTCGATCTGGACCCCCGTCACCTCGTCCGCCCACGGCGCGGCATCGAGCGTGCCGGGACAGAGGGCGCCGACCTCTTCGAGGGGCAACGGGATCACGGTGTGGCCGCCCCGAGTCTCCTCAGGGCTTCTCGTGCGACTTCGCGGTCATCGAAGGGAACTGTTCGGTCGAGGAACTGCTGCCCCTGCTCGTGGCCCTTGCCCGCGATCAGAACGACATCGCCCGCGGCAGCCGTTTCGATGGCATGGGCGATTGCCTCCCGGCGATCCGGGACGACCTCGACCTCGCCCTCGGCGCCCGAGACGATCTCGTCGATGATCGCGCGCGGGTCCTCGCTCCGCGGGTTGTCGGAGGTGACGATCGCGACGTCGGCGAGCTCGCTCGCGATCCGGCCCATCATCGGCCGCTTTTCGCGGTCACGGTCGCCGCCGCAGCCGAAGACGCAGATGACGCGTCCGGCGTCGAGGTCGCGCGCGGTTGCGAGGACGTTCTCCAGCGAGTCGGGCGTGTGGGCGTAGTCGACGAGCACGGTGAAAGGCTGTCCCTCGTCCACGGCTTCGAAGCGCCCGGGGACTTCCTTGAGAGCTTCGATTCCTCTCACGATCGCTTCATCGTCGATACCGAGAAGCCGCGCACCGGCCATTGCCGCGAGAGCGTTCTCGACGTTGAAGCGGCCCTTGAGCCTGAGGTCGATCCCCGCCAGCGCTTCAGGCCCGAGCATTGCGTCCTCCGTAAAGCCGTACGTCAAGGCATCCGGCCGGTCGGCGGCCAGGCGGCGCCCCCACTCATCGCCGATGTTGATCGCAGCCGGCGGGCGCTCGTCGCGGATGAAGAGCTGCCGCTTTGCCTCGAAGTAGGCCTCCATCGTCCCGTGAAAGTCGAGATGGTCCTGCGTCAGGTTCGTGAAGACGAGACACGCGAAGCGCGTGCCGTCGAGGCGTTTCAACTGCGAGCCGTGAGAGCTCGCTTCCATCGCGCAACTGAGGTCGCCCGCGTCGAGCATCTCGCGGAACGTGCGCTGGATGTCGATCGTGTCGGGTGTCGTCCTGACCGTCGGGCGACGCTCCCCGCCGACCCGGCGCTCGATCGTTCCGAGGAGACCGGGACGTCGTCCGGCCGCCTCGAGGATCGAGTAGAGCAGGAACGCGGTCGTCGTCTTTCCGTTCGTGCCGGTGACGCCTGCGACGTCGAGCTCTTGTGTCGGGTGTCCGAAGAACTCGGCGGCTGCGACCGCCATCGCGTCTCTCGTGTCGGCCACGACGAGCTGGGGCACGCGGGAGGCGACGGGCCTGTCGACGACGAGCGCCGCCGCGCCTTTCTCGATCGCCGACTCGGCGAGCTCGTGGCCGTCGAAGACCGTCCCGCGAATGCAGAAGAAGAGCGCCCCCGGTCCGACCCCACGCGTGTCATAGGCGAGATCGTCGATCTCGACCTGGGTGTCCCCGACGACCTGGCTCGGGGAGATGAGTTCTGAGATACGCGCGAGGAGCACTGGGGGCGCACGCGAGGGTACCAACCTCGCCCGCTGCTACCGGGCGGCGAGCGTCTCGGGCGCGTCTGGGGGAATCTGCAGGTATTGCAGGTCAAACCCGGCGATCTCCTGGAACGCCGGAGCCGCGACTACACCGCCCCAGATTGCCGATCCGGGCTCGTCGATCGTGACGAGGATCACCAGACGCGGATTCCTGGCGGGGACGAAACCGACGAACGACGCGACGTAGGCGGAGGTCGAGTAGCCGCCCTCCGAGTCGGGCTTGGCCGCGGTCCCGGTCTTCCCTGCGACCGTATAGCCGGGAAGCTGGGCCTCCTGGCCGGTTCCCTCGATCACGACGTCCTCCATCATCCGCCGCACCTGTCGCGCGACGCGGTGCGTGAGGATCCGCCGTGCGACGACCGGCGGACGGCCCTTCGAGCCGACCCGCTCGACGAGGTGCGGCTGAAGCCAGACGCCGTCGTTTGCCACCGTCGCATAGGCGGCGGCCATCTGCACAGGGGTGATCGCGATCCCGTGGCCGATGGGCAGCGTGCCGATCGTCGAGCCCGACCAGCGCTCGAGTGGAGGCGCGATTCCGCGCGTCTCGCCCGGGAAGTCGATGCCGGTCTTGTGGCCGAACCCGAAGCGGCTGATCCACTCGGAGAGCCTCTCGGAGCCGAGCTTCTCGGCCAGCGTGACCGTGCCCACGTTCGACGAGAACGAGAGGATCTGGTCGACCGTCATCGTCTCCGTCCCGCGAGGGTGCGCATCCTTGATGACGCGGTCTGCGACCTGAATCTCGTACGGGAGCGTGAACCGCGTGTTCGGCGTGACGAGCCCCTCGGAGAGCACGGCGCTGACCGTCACGATCTTGAACGTCGAGCCGGGCTCGTACGTGTCGGTCACAGTTCGGTTGCGCTGGCGGTCCTCCGGCACGATCGGGAACCGGTTGGCGTCGTAGCCGCGCTCGACGGCCATCGCCAGCACCGCGCCCGTGCGCGGGTCGAGCACGATTGCCGAGGCGCCCTTCGCGTGCGACCGGTCGATCGTTCTCCGGAGGACGGACTCCGCCTGGGCCTGGATCGTGTGGTCGATCGTGAGCGTGACGTTCTGGCCCTCGTGCGCCGCGGTCGAGTTGATGATGTCGATCACGCGTCCCGACGGGTCTCGGATGACCGTCTCTCTACCCGGCTTGCCCGAGAGCAGGCCCTCGAGCCCGAGCTCGAGCCCGGCGAGGCCGCGGTTGTCCGTGCCCGCGTAGCCGACGACCTGTGCGGCGACATGGTTCAGCGGATAGACCCGCTGCTCCTCGGAGACGAAGCTAAGGCCAACGATCCCGGCCTCCTGGAGGATCTTGGCGCGCTCCGCGTCTGCCTTGCGAGCGATGTACACGAAGCCGCGCGACCGGTCTGCAAGCTGGAGCTCCACCTCCTGCGGATCGAGCTTCAGGGCGCGCGCGACGATTGCCGCGGTCGCCTTGGGGTCACGGATCTGACGGGGATTCGCGTACACGGTCGTCGCCTGGCGCCCGATCGCGAGCTGAACGCCCGTCCGATCGAAGATCGCTCCGCGCCCACCGGGATCGACGATCGTGACGCGGTGCTGGCCCGCCGCGAGGCGCTCGTAGTTGCCGGCTTGCACACCCTGAAGCCAGGCCGCGCGCAGGAACATCGCCGCGAAAGCGCAGGCGAAAACGGCTAGGACGAGCCGGATTCGCCGGTTGGCCAGCTTCATTTGCGCAGGTCGAGATAGGTCCAGCTCTCGGCGCTCGCGGGAACGAGCCCGAGGCGGCCACCTAACGCGACGATTCGTCCGGACGCCGCTCGGGCGGCAATCTTGGAGCTGAGCTGCGCGTTGTCTGCTCGGAGCTGCGCGCGTTCCTGCCCGAGCTCGTCGAGGCGGACGTTCAGGCGAAGGACCGCGACGTTGAGCGCGACGACGCCGGCGAGGAGCAGCGCAATCGCGCCGATCCAGACGACTCCGCCGGCCACGCGGCGGCGGGGCGCGGTCTTTGGCGCAGCCCTCGGCTTCGGGCGCGCACGCGGGCGAGCGGGTGCCGGCTGAGCTCGGGCGGCTGCCGTTCGGGGCACTAGGCCCTCTGCACGGCGCGCAACCTGGCGGAGGCGGCACGCGGGTTGTGGGCCAACTCGTGCGGGCTCGGCCGGATCGCCCTCCTGTTCAGCCGCCGCAGCTCGGGCTCGCGGCCGCAGACGCAAACGGGAAAGTCCGGCGGGCAGGTGCAGCCCTGCTCGAGCTTCTGGAAGAAGCGCTTTACGATCCGGTCTTCGAGCGAGTGGAAGGCGATCACCGCGAGGCGGCCGCCGGGCCGCAGCATCTCGAACGCCGCGGGCAAGGCCTCCTCGAGCTCGCCGAGCTCGTCGTTGACGGCGATGCGAAGCGCCTGGAAGACGCGCTTGGCCGGATGCCCTTCTCCGAACCGCGCCGGAGCGGGGATTGCGGCGCGGATCAGCTCGACGAGCTCGCCCGTCCGCTCGATCGGCTCTTTCTTGCGCCGCCGCCCGATCGCGCGCGCGATCTGCTTCGCGTAGCGCTCCTCTCCGTAGCGGCGGAAGATGGTCGCGAGCTCGCGCTCGTCCGCTTCGTTGACGAGCTCGGCCGCCGAGAGCTCTGCGGTCGGGTCCATGCGCATGTCGAGCGGCGCATCGACCGCGTACGAGAAGCCACGCTCGGGGCGGTCGATCTGCATGCTCGAGACGCCGAGGTCGAGCAGGATCGCGTCGGCGTGGACTCCGTTCTCGGCCAGCTGGTCGAGGACGAGCGAGGCCTCGCCACGCAGGAAGCGCGACTGGACGCCCGCGCGCCGTCGAAAGCCCTCGAAGTACGGCCGCACGGTCGGGTCACGGTCGATTGCGATGAAGCGGCCTTCGCCCTTGAGGTCGGCCGCCAGGACCGCAGCGTGCCCACCGGCGCCGAAGGTGGCGTCGACGACGGTGTGACCGGGCTCGATCGCGAGGAGCTCGCGCACCTCTTCGGCGAGGACCGGTACGTGATCAGTCTCGTTTGGTTGCAAGACGTTCGGCAACATCTTCTGCCCTCCCTTCGACTTCTTTCAGCTCCGTACGCCAGGCGGCGGCGTCCCAGATCTCGAGGT
Organism: uncultured Gaiellales bacterium; assembly: GCA_964591295.1. Classification (GTDB taxonomy): domain Bacteria; phylum Actinomycetota; class Thermoleophilia; order Gaiellales; family Gaiellaceae; genus VAXT01. The sequence continues at coordinate 17,386 of CAZQAG010000007.1, forward strand.
GGTCGCGCATGCCGGTGATGACGACGTTCCGGCCGAGCCCTGCGTGCTGGATCAGGGCGGCCGGCAGCATCACGCGCCCCTGCTTGTCGAGCTCGGCCTCGGTTGCGCCTGCGAAGAAGAAGCGTTGAACCCTTCGAGCCTCCTGGCTGAACGGACCGAGGTCGGCGAGCCACGACTCGACCATGTCCTCCCAGTCGGGGCTGGGGTACGCCACAAGGCAGCTCTCGAGCCCGCGCGTGACGACGAGACCGCTTGCGAACGCCGACCTGAACTTCGCCGGTAGCGTGACGCGGTTCTTGTCATCGATTGAGTGCTCGTATTCGCCTAGAAGCATGTGCGGGGCCGTGCCGGGTTTCCACGTTGCCCCACTTTAAACCACAATCACCCACAACGCAAGACTTTCCCCCCAACCCATCAACGGGGTCAGACCCTGTAAAGGTTTACGGGGTCAGACCCTGTTAAGGCTTACGGGGTCAGACCCTGTAAAGGCTTACGGGGTCTGACCCTGTTAAGGCTTACGGGGTCAGACCCCGTTAAGGGAGGCGGAGCTGGCCTTCATAGGCGCCTCGGCCGGTCATCGCCGCCGCGCCGCACCGGGCGGCGAACGCGAGTGCCGCCTCCGTGTCGTCACCGCGCGCGAGCGCAAAGGCGAGGCCCGCGGCGAACGAGTCGCCTGCGCCGTATGCATCGGCGACCGGGCCGGGCAGCTCGGCGGCGGCGTAGGAGCCCGAGCGCTCACCCGCGACGTAGCTTCCGCCCTCGCGTCCCAGCGTCGAGACGATCAGGCGCGGCGGGGGGTCGAGTTGGCCCGCCTCGAAGGCCTCGGCCGGATCGCGGCCACTGCGGACGAGAGCGTCGAGCGGCACCCCGGCGTCGAGCAGCGTCGGCAACTCCCGCGCGGTGGCCACGAGGACTCGCGCCTCGCGTGCCGCGCGAAGCGCGTCCGCATCCCCCGCGCTGAAGTAGACCGCGTCGACCTTCGCGAGCTTCTCCCACGGGAGCGCGTCTGCGCCGTGTGGGTGGAGCTTCTCGCCCATGAGCGTGATCGTCCGCTCTCCGGCCGAGTCGACGAACGTGAAGGCGCGCCGCTGAGGTTGGTCGCGGATGGCCGCGTGGACGCGAAAGCCGAGCTGCTCGAGGCGCTGACGGGTCCGGCGCCCGAAGTCGTCGTTCCCGACCACGACGAAGAAATCGACGTCGCCGGCGAGCTTGCGAAGCTGTCCAGCCGCCACCGCCCCGCCGCCGGCCGGCTCTTCCCAGGTCGCCGAGGCACTGATGATCTCGCCCTGCTCCGGCAGCCGTTCCACCTCGGCGAACCGAACCCACTCGACATGCCCGACGACCGCGACTCTCACAATCCGGCTCCCATCCGCGTTAGAGAAGATGATGGCTCTCTTGAGCGTTCCACCCTTCGAATCTTTCTACGAGCAGCATCGCGATGCTGTGCTCGGCGAGCTCCGCCGCCTTCTGGGCCGCGACCGCGCCGAGGACGCCTACCAGGAGACCTTCTTGAAGGCGCTGCGTGCATACGGAGGCTTGCGCAACGCCGACAACCTGCGCGCCTGGGTGATGACGATCGCTCGCCGCGTCGCCGTTGACCAGCTCCGCCGCCGCGAGCCCTCACCGCCCGATCCGGAGCCGACCACCGATTCCCGCCCGGCATATGCCGCGCTGGGCGAGCTCGCCGACGATCTGCCGCGCAAGGAACGAGCGGCGGTCGTTCTCCGCTACGGCTACGACCTTTCCTACGCCGCGATCGGCGCCGCGCTCGGTTCGAGCGAGGACGCCGCCCGCCAGGCAGCTTCATCCGGAGTCCGACGCCTTCGAAGGAGGATGCAATGACCGTCTCCCCCGCTCTCGACAACCGTTTCCGCGAGGCCGCCGCCGCGGCCGGACTGCTCGACGTCGCGTACGACCTCACCGACTCGCCGATCGGGACGCTGCTCCTGGCGACAACCGATCGAGGCCTCTGCCGGATCTCGTTTGACCCGCAGCCGGACCGCGAAGCGGAATGGCTCGCCCAGACGTTCGGCGTTCGCGTTCTGCGTGCGACGAAGCCGATCGAGATCGCGCGGCGCCAGCTGGACGAGTACTTCGAGGGCGCGCGGACGAAGTTCGAGCTGCCCGTCGACCTTCGCCCGTCCGCGCCGTTCAGCCGCGAGATCCTCAAGCGGCTCGCGCGCGTCCCGCACGGCGAGACGACGACCTACGGCGCGCTCGCCCGCGCGGCCGGCCGCCCTCAGGCCGCACGCGCCGTCGGCACCGTGATGAACCGGAACCCGATTCCGATCGTCCTTCCGTGCCACCGCGTCGTCGGCGCGAACGGATCGCTCGTCGGCTACGCCGGGGGCCTCGAGCGCAAGGAACTGCTCCTCAAGCTCGAGGGCGCGCTCGACAACACGCTTCTGTAGTCGAACTAACCAAACCCGGATCTCGCCTTGTGTGATTTTTCGCGAATGGGTACGTATTAAGGGCTGATGCTCCGCAAGGTCATCGCGCTCCTTCCGGTCACGCTCTTGGTCGCGGCCTGCGGTGCCGCCAGGGACTCGGCTCCCGCAGACGCCCAACCGCAGAAGTTGTCCATCTCCCCTGCAGATGTGACGACGAAGATCGTCGGGGCCACGCCGAAGCAGGAGACGATTCTGCGCGAGATCCTTGCAGGGCTCGGGCGCGACACTCGAATCAGGTCCGTGCACGTGATGCCAGCCGGAAAGGACGGGCAGTCCGTCGCCGTCGATCCGCATGTGGCGCCCGGCGAGGCTGTCCGTGGAGACTGGGAGGTCTACCTCTTGGCGAACGCCTTCGCCCATCGTTCGCGCGCAATCGGGCTTCCGCGAGTGACGGCGCTCGACGGCCTATCGCTCGATGCTGGGGATCCCGTCGTACCGCGCGATCCGGTCAGTGCCGAAGCGCTCTCCCAGCAAGTCGTCTCTGGCGCAAAGAAGAGCGATGCGAGGCTCGCCCAGCTCGAGCTTCTGCACCCGAACAACGACGCCGTCTACGTGAAGCTCCAGGTCGACGATCCGGCGTCCTTCCTCGACGGTCGCGCGCGTGCGTTCCTTGCGACGGTTCAGACACCTCAATTGGCCCGTTACGACGGGCTCTTCATCGAGGTCGTGGACGCGAAGGGGAAGCTCGCTTGGTCGTATTCGCACGCGGTGTCCGAGGACGGTGGAGAAAACACGTGGGGATACCACCGACCGGAGCTCGCCGGCTGCAATCCGATCCCTTCGATCGGAGGGTCCCCGTTCAAAACGCCACCTCCGCCTTGTCCGTCCGGCAAACCTGATGTCCAGGTCGAGACCGTCGCGCCCTCGGACGTCACCACGAAGATCGTCGGGGGGACGCCGAAGCAGAAAGCTGTGTTGCGGGAGATCCTCTCCGGTCTCGGCCCAACCCGGCTCGACTCGGTCGAAGTCGTGGCTGACATCGAGAAGGAGTGGCGCGCTCCTTCGAACGCAGTCGGCATCGACTCCAAGGCGCTGAAACCAGACTCGTACTCGTCCTGGCAGGCCTTCCTCGTCGGGGAATTGTTCGGTCGAAGGTCGCTCGAACTCGGTTTGCCGCCCGTGGCGTACGTCGGCGACAACGGTGACCAGTCCGGCGGGCTCGACTTTTCAACCGATGCTTCGAACGTTCCCTGGAGGCGCGCGGATGCCGACGGGCCGATCCGGCGCATGGGCGAGATCGCCAAAAGATATGGGGCCTCGACCCGCGTGCGTGTGCTGAAGCCGAACCGACTTGCGTTCGCCGTCGATTTCCGGGCTGAGAGACCTGCGGAGTTTCTCCAGACAGGTCTCAGGCGGTCGCTCGCGCCGCTCGAGGATCCTGATGAGGGCCGTCACGATGGGCTGTACATCAAGGTCGTGGACACGAAGGGCCGGCGAGTCCTCGAGAGCGGCCGCGGCGTCTGGGTGCGTCCTGACCTCCTCGGATGCTCCCCGTATGGTCGGTTCGGCAGCCCGAGCGATCCGCCGATCCCGCCCTGTCCCGCCCTGTCCCGCGAGCTAGTAGCTAGGTCAGCAGCCTCGTGAGCCCGGAGGCGCGGATCGCATCGTCGCTGTCGAGGTAGGCCTCGAGCGAGGCGACCTTCCCACCCTCGAGGGTCCAGACCTGGCCCGCCGTCGACGCGAACCCGTCCTCATGCTTGCCCTTCGTGCGGATCGTGCCCAGGACGAGGACGCAGTTCCCCGCGTCGTAGAACTCCAGCGGCTCGAGGCGGAAGTCTTCCCATCGGTCATTGATCGCCTGAAGGATCTCGCCCATCGCCTTGGGCCCGTGATGCACCTCGCCGTCGGTCGCGGACGAGGCGCGGAGAACGAAATCCGGGCTCGCGATGCTCTCCAACTCCTCGACGTCGCGCGCGCGGAACGCTTCGTAGGCCCGACGAACGATCGCGACGTTGCCTTGAGTCAAGACCGTGAGTATCCACATCGACCCGGATGCCTCGCGTCTTAATCGCCCAGCAGGCAGTAACCCACGCCCCAGACGTTCTGGACGTAGGTCGGATGGCCCGCGTGCGCGAGCCGACGGCGGAGACGTGAGGCATGCGAGTCCAGAGTCCGCGTACGACCGTGCGACCGGAAACCCCAGACGTCGCGGAGCAGTTCCTCCTTCGTGAATACGCGGTGCGGGTCGCTGGCGAGCTTCAACAGCAGCTCGAACTCCTTCGTCGGCAGCACGACCCGCTCACCGCCCACCGAGACCCGCCTCGTCGGGCGGTCGATCTCGATCTCCCCCGCCTCGAGGCGCTCGGCCTCCGGCGGCGAGACCCGCCGCAGCACGGCGCGGATGCGCGCGACCAGCTCGTCGTAGTGGAAGGGCCGATCGAGGTAGTCGTCGCAGCCGCGGTCGAAGGCACGCACGCGGTCGACCGGATCCGACTCCGCGCGGCCGAGCAGGATCACCGGCACCTCGCGGTCCCACGATCGGCCCGGCTCGCCTTCGCGAAGCCGGCGGCAGAGCTCGGAGCCTTCCGGATCGCCGATCAGCACGAGGTCGGGACGCGCCTGTTCCAGTAGGTCGAGCGCCTCGCCGTTCTCCGCCTCGACGACGTCGAAGCCATCCTGTCTCAAGTGTCGCTCGAGGAAGCTCCGCGTCGCCTCTTCCGGCTCGGTCAGCAGTAGGGCGCTCGACAACATGCGACCGACGCTAGCGACGGCCCGGCCGCTCCGCCAGATGTCCTTTCGCGCGAGTCTGTGCCGAAGATTCGACAGCGCTCTCTAATGGACATGCCTGCCGCGCCGATAGGGAGCCCATGCGGCTCGTCCTCCGGCACCCGGCTCCCTTCCTCGTGGTGCTCTCTGCGTGCGCGACGATCGCCGCGGTCTTCGCCTTTACCCGGCCGGCCTACAGCCCAACTAACGAGGGCGCGATGGTCGACTTCTCCCAGGTTCGCCACTACAGCCCGGATGCAGTCAGGAGCGCGTTCGCCGGACAGGGCATCCGGCTTCGGCTGAACAGCCGCTTCTTCGGGATCACGATGCTCAGCAGGGTCGCCGTGCCAGATTCGGACGCGCTTCAAGTCATGGTGGGGCCCAAGAGCGGCCAGGCGAGCTGGGGACCGAAACTCGAGCCATATGACGAGCGGTTCGGCAATGTCCTCGTCACGTACGGCGGGCGCGACGAGCAGCTCCTCGACCGAGTCGAGACCGCCGTTTCAGCCTTGCGTTAGCGGCAGCGGCGAAGCCTGACACAGACCCTGTTGATGGGAATGGCGAAGTTGAGGCTCTCGCCCTCACCCGAGACGAGCACTCCGACGACCTTCCCGTCCTCGCCCACCGCCGGACCGCCGGAGATCCCGGGGTACGCCGCCGCGTCAGTCTGAATCTCGTCGTCTGCGACTCGGCCCACGACGCCGGACGTGACAGAGCCCTCGTACCCGAGCGGGCTCCCGGCGAGCAGCAGCTGGTCGCCGACGAGCGGCGGCACGTACACCGGCTGCTGCCACAGCGGTGGACCGATTCGGCGCGAGACGCGAATGAGGGCGAGGTCGTTGTCCGGGTCGGTCTTGACGACCCGTCCGAGCCACACCTTCGTCCCGGTGCGGACACGGGCACCGTAGTCGCCACGATCCACGCTCAGGACGACGACGTGGTTGGCCGTCACCACGTACGACGCGCCGCCCTGCACCCAGGCGACGAAGCCGGTGCCTTCGTCCGTCGAGACGCTCACGGTGAAGACGCTGCGCTTCACGCGTGCGGCGAGCGTAGACCGCGCGAAACGAGCCTTCCGCGCTCGACGTGTGACCCCCCGGACTCGGTCTGCGAGCACAGCCCTCTCACGTTTCGCGACGGTCAGCTCATGCTTGATTCCCGACAATTGATCTCCGAGCCGGTTGATGTCGTCGCGCCGCTGATCCTGCTCGTAGCGGTAGGCCCACGCTCCGCCCGCGACGACTGCGGCCACGAGCAAAAAGAGGGCGAGCGCCCTCACTTACAGCCTTCCCGAGCGGAAGACGCCCCACATCAGCCAGAGCCCGAGCACCCCGGCGATGAAGAACCCGAAGGCCGAGACGACGTTCAGGCCGAGCACCTGCGGGCCGGAGGTCGCAAAGACGCCGATCATGCTCGAGCCGATCAGCCCGGCCGCGACGACGAACGCGATGATCAGCCGGTTGAAGGCGACGTCGAGCTTGTGCATGAACTCGTCGAGGCCCTTGTGCACGAACCCGACCTCGATCTGCCCGTCGCGCATCTGCTCCAGCACGTCGTGGATCTGGTGCGGGTAGTCGGAGAAGACGGAGGCGAGCTTCAGCGACTCACGGCGGGCTCGGGAGAACATCCGTTGCGGCGTGTAGCGGCCGAGCAGCAGGCTCCGCGCGTACGGTCTGGCAACCTCGAAGACGTTGAAGTCGGGATAGAGCTCCACGCCGACCGACGCCAGGGTCGCGATCGCCTTGTCGAGCATGATGAAGCGGGTCGGCAGGCGCAGGTTGAGCGAGTAGATGACCCCGAAGACCTCGCGGATCACCTGCAGCGGGTCGATCTCGGCGAGGCTCGCGCCGTAGTAGCGGTAGAAGAGGTCGCGGATCTCCTGGAGGAACTCCTCTTCGCGCTCCTTTGGGTAGCGCACCCCGAGGTCGGCAAGCCGCTTCGGGAGCGCATCGATGTTCTCGTTCGCGACGTCGATGAACAGGCGGGTCGCCTTCGAGACGTCGTCGTCGGTGAGCTTGCCGGCAAGGCCGAAATCGACGAGGCCGATCAGGTCCGGCCGGATGACGAGGATGTTCGCCGGGTGCGGGTCTCCGTGGAAGAACCCGTCTCTGAAGATCATCGCCATCCAGGCTTCCGCGATCACCTCGGCGAGGCGCTTGCGCTCCTCGAGGGAGTAGCCGAGCTCCTCGACGTCGGCGAGCTGGGTCCCCTCGATGAACTCGAGAGTCAGCACGCGGGAGCGCGTGTAACTCCAGTAGACGCGTGGGACGCGGACGTGCGGATGTCCTGCGAAGTTGCGATGGAGGGTCTCGGCATTGCGACCCTCGAGCCGGTAGTCGAGCTCCTGGCGGATCGCGCGGGCGAACTCGTCCACGAGCTCGCGCACGTCGACGAAGTCGAGCGCCCGGACGCGCTCCTTGACGATGCGCGATGCCTGGTAGAGGAGGCCGAGGTCGGCCTCGATCTGCTCCGGCGCGCCCGGCCGCTGCACTTTGACGGCGACGGTGTGGCCGTTCGGGAGCACCGCACGGTGAACCTGGCCGATCGAGGCGGCGGCGACCGGCTCGCGGTCGAACTCCAGGAAGAGGCGCTCGATCGGCTGCCCCAGCTGCTCTCGGACGACGCGCTCGACCTCCTCGTACGGGAAGGGGCGCACGTCGTCCTGGAGCGCGCGGAGCTCGGAGATGATGTCCGGCGGCAGCACGTCGGGCCGCATCGAGAGCAGCTGGCCGAACTTGACGAAGGTCGGGCCTAGCTCGTCCAGGAGCTCACGGAGGTGCTGGCCGCGCTGGGACGGCGCCCCCTCCGCGATCACGGCGCCGTTGCCGCGCCCCGGCAAGAGGTCGGTGAGCTTGTGGCGCTCGAAGAAGTAGCCGAAGCCGTGCCGGACGGCGACCTGGGCGATCTCCGTCAGCCGGCCGAGGTTGCGAGTCTTTGGCGGCGCTTGAGCCATGACCCAAAGTGTTCCACGCGCAGCGGGAGTCCCCTATTTTTCAGCTTCCTCCTGCGAGACAACCCGGAACGCCAGCGGAAGCGTGCCGGTCTGCAGGACGAGGGCCAAGTCTCTCGCCTCGTTGATCGAGCCGATGCCGGTGATCTGCGCGCCGCTGTCGCCGGGAATGCCGCTGGGGTTTTCGTTGAAGTCGATCGTCGGCGCGGAGTGGATCTCGCGGTCAAGGACGATCGCGAACTGCTGGAACGCGATCTCCGCGTCACCGCCCATCCGGTTGTAAAGGCTCCGGCCGCGCGCTGCCAGAGTCCGCGTGATGTCGTGAAACTTCTTCGCGCCTGCCTCGGTGAACTGGATTAAGACGATGGGCCCGTGGTTTTCATCGAACTCCATGCGAGTCCCTTTGAGCTCGAGGTCGTCACCGGTCAGCTCCGGAACCGGATGCTCTCTGTCCTGCGGGTCGTAGTCGAAGAGGTAGTAGTACCTCCGCCCAGGGTCTTCCTGCACTCCCGGGCAGTAGCGAGCTTTCGGCCCGCAGGTCACGACAACTGTCTTCGGCCCGGCCGCCAGAGGCTTCGGCGATGCGACCGGGAACCCCTGTGCGTCGATCGAACGGCCGCTCAGATTTCCCTGAAGGTCGAAGAACTCCAGCCGGGCCGGACGCAGAAGCACCGGGAGTGACCGATCGACCCGGTCGCTCGGGACGATGAGGACGATCTTCTTGCCCTCCCGCGAGATGAAAGGACGCTCGACTTTCAGCTTGTCCAGCCGTTCGCGCATGACCTCGATCGAGACGTTCACGTCGTCCTCGCTCACGGCCTGTGCACCCGTAGGCTCGAGAACCACTCGGGTCAACGAGTCGGGGCCGCCGTCGCTCTTCCTCTCTGCGCCGCACGCGACCCCGGTCAGAAGAAGGGTCAGCGCGAGTGCCGGCGCGGCATGGCGCATCCTCAGTGAGGCGGCGCCGGTGACTTTGCAACAGTCTGTTGCGAAGTCTCTTTGGGGTCTTCGACAAGGCGGAGGCGGTGTTCGAGCTGCGCGACCCGGAGCTCGAGCTCCTCGAAGTCCGCGCGGGAGACCAGGCCGAGCTGCTTGAAGAGCCCTTCGAGCCCCATTCCGGCACGCTCGCTGGCCCGGACGGCCTCGCCGCGCCAGCGACGCGTCGTCTGCTCGATCAGCTCGCGCGCGTCCTCGCGGCGCATCCCGCCCGCCTTTGCGAGCTCGTCGGCCAGGGCATCCGCGCGTTCGGCGGTCATCGCGACCGCACCGAGAGCCGCGAGCCCGAAGCGCTCGAGCGCGTCGAGGACGGGGCTGTCCTTATCGGCGGCCATGCGGGCGAGCGCGCCTGCGCTGCCGCCGGCGCTCGCGCTTCGACTTCTCGGTTGCACGCACTGCTGCTCCGTCCCCGTCGCCGACCGGCGCGAGCTCGGGAACGGCTGCCGAAACGGGCACCTTTTCCACCTCGACCGGTTCGCCGTCCCCGGTCACCTCTTCGACCGCTTTCCGATCCCTGTAGTCGGGACTGCGTTCGAGCAGCACCGCGAGGAACGGCGCGGCGATGAAGATGGTCGAGAAGGCGCTGATGCTGATCCCCACCAGAATGGCGAAAGCGAAGTCCTTGAGCGTGTCACCGCCGAAGAAGTACAGCGCCGAGACCGGGAGCAGGACGATGATCGTCGTCGCCAACGAGCGGCGGACGGTCTCCCAGAGCGACTGGTTCACGATCTGTGCGATCGTCGCCCGCCGCATGAGCGGCAGGTTCTCGCGAACGCGGTCGAAGATGATGATCGTGTCGTAGATCGAGTAACCGATGATCGTCAAGAAGGCTGCGACCGTCGAGGCCGTCACTTCCAGCCCCACGAACGAATAAATGCCGACAGCAATCAGCCCGTCGTTGACGATCGTTCTCAGGATCGGCACCGCGAATCGCCACTGGAACCGGAACGCGACGTAAAGGGTGATCAGGAAGAACGAGAAGACGACCGCGATGATCGCGCTGCGGAGGATCTGCTCGCTGAAGCTGGCAGAGACGTTCCGGATGCCGCGTGACGTGGCGTCGAAGCGATCCTCGAGCGCCGTGTTCAAACGGTTCAGCTCCGTCCGCTCGAGCTGCTTCGACTTGATCTGGAACTCCCGGAAGCCACCGCTGGCCGCTTCGGCACCGCGGCCCTGGATCTGAGCGTTCGCATTGCCGACGCGGGCTAGTTCACCGCGAACGTCTTCGATCTGCACCGGCCGCGGAGTCGCGAAGCTCAGCTGGCTGCCGCCTCGAAAGTCGATGCCGAGGTTGAGACCCTTGATCGCGATCGAGCCGATCGAGAGTGCGATCAAGACCCCTGCGATCGTGAACCAGATTCGCCGGTGTCCGACCGCGTCGAAGCGCTGCCAGTTCGCAATGCGCTGGGCGCTGGCGCCCATGAAGCGAGGGTTGTCGAACCATTTGAACCCGCCAAGCAGGCCGAGCAGTCCTCGCGTCGCGAAGACCGCCGTGAGAATCGAGATCGCCGTCCCCAGTAGCAAGAGCGCGGCGAAACCCCGCACTCCACCCGTTGCGATCACGAACAGGATCATGGCGGTGATCGCCGTGACGACGTTCGCGTCGATGATCGTCGCGAGGCCTTTCGAGTAGCCCGCCGAAACCGCGGCGCGAACCGATCTGCCGGAGGCGGATTCCTCCTTGATCCGCTCGAAGATGACGATGTTGGCGTCCGCGGCGACGCCGATGGCCAGGATCATCCCGGCGAAGCCGGGCAGCGTCAGGGTGACGTTGAGGAGGAGGATCGCCGCATACATGAAGGCGGCGTAGAGGGCGAGCCCGATGACTGCAACTAGGCCCAGGAAGCGGTAGAAGGTGAGCAGGAAGAGCGCGACCAGAAGCAGCCCCGCCAAGGACGCGATGAGGGCCTGCCTAAGCGAGTCCTTTCCGAGGGTTGCGGAGACGTTTGTCTCGTCGACGATCGTGAACTTGACGGGTAGCGCGCCGGTCTGGAGCACGAGCGCGAGGTCCTGCGCCTCCCTGATCGATCCGATCCCGGTGATCTGGGCGCCGCTGTTGCCCGGGATTCCGCTCGGGTTCTCCTTGTAGTCGATCGTCGGCGCCGAGCGGATCTCGCGGTCGAGGACGATCGCGAACTGCTGGAAGGCCGTCTCGTCGTCGCCGCCGATCCGCTGGTGCACCTGCCGGCCGCGCACGGCCAAGTTCCGCGTGATCTCCTGGAACTTGTCGCCCCCGCTGTCCGTGAACTGCATGAGCACGATTGGCTGGCTCTGCTGCGGATCGATGTCCTGCCGCGTTCCCTTGAGCACCAGGTCGGTGCCCGTCATCTCGGGAACCGGCTTCTCCTCATTCAGCGGGTCGTACCTGAAGAGATAGAAATAGGTGCGATCAGGCTCCTCCGGCACTCCCGGGCAGTACCGCGCTTCTGCCCGGCAGGTGATCACGACCATCTTCTCCGGGACCGCCAAGACCCTGGTGTTCTTCGGCAAGGCGCCCTTCTTCAGGCCCTGCTTCTTGACGTACTCCGATGCAAGGATCTCCGCCCGCGTCTGCACAGGACCGACCACGAGCTTGCGCAGAGTCCTGTCGCCCTGCTTCGTGCTCTCGATGAGGTAGAACTCCTGCGGCGTTCCCTCCTTCGCCTCCGACGTCACCGTCGCCGACGAGAGCAGCCGGAAGATCGACGTCTGCGCGACCGGGAAGCCATCAAAATCGAGTGACACGCCCGGGACGAGATTCCCCTGGAGGTCGTAGAGCTCGAGCTGGGCCGTCTTCCCGATGATCTCGGTGGCCCGTTCTCGGTTGAAGACGCCTGCAAGCTGAACCCCGATCTGGTCCTCGCCCAGCGTGCGCACCTCGGGCTCGGAGACGCCGAACTTGTCGATGCGCTCGCGAATGATGTCCGCAGACCGGTCGAGATCCTCCTCGGTCAGGTCCTCGCCCTTTTCGGGACGCGCCTCGAGCACGACCTCCAACCCACCCTGAAGGTCGAGTCCCAGGATCGGTTTCTTGTGGACGGGCGAACCAGGGACGATGATCGCCAGGACGGCCACGAGGACCGCCAGCACCGATCCGAGCGTGATCAGTTGGGAACGTCGTTCTCTCATGTGTTCTGGCCTAGGGTAGCGGCGTCTCCGGGGGTTCCGCAGGCTCCAACTCTGGCTCGGTGCGGACTGCGACGGAGGCCTTGGCCACGCGGATACGGGTCTCGGGCGCGATCTCGAGCACAACGTAGTCGTCCGCGACTTCGCGAACGGTGCCGTATACCCCGCCGGCTGTGATCACCTCGTCCCCCGCTGCGAGCTCAGCCAGTAGCTGCGACTGCCTCTGGCGTCGTCGGCGCTGGGGCAGCACGATCAGCACCCAGAACAGGACGAGCAGCAGGGCGAAGAAGATGAGCGGGTTCACGCAGCCTCCCTGTTCAGTCGGTCGAGTGTCTCGGCCTTGAAGGATGCCAGCTTGCCCTCTTCGATCGCCGCACGAGCGCCTGCCGTGAGCTGCAGCAGGAATCGAACGTTGTGCACAGTCAGGAGCCGCAGGCCGAGCAGCTCCTGCTGGTTGACGAGGTGCCTGATGTACGCACGCGTGAACCTCGAGCAGGCGGGGCAGTCGCAGCGCTCGTCGAGCGGGAGCTCGTCACGGGCAAAGCGGGCGTTCTTGAGGTTGAGGCGCCCGGTCGAGGTGAGCGCGGTGCCGGTCCGCCCCATCCTCGTCGGCAGGACGCAGTCGAACATGTCGACGCCCCGCTCGATCACCTCGAGGATCCCCTCCGGGTCACCGATGCCCATGAAGTAGCGGGGCTTCTCGGCGGGCAGAAGCGGGGCGGCGTCGGCGACGGTCTCGAACATCGGGTCGCGGGCCTCCCCCACGCTGAGCCCGCCGAGCGCGTGGCCGTCGAAGTCGAGGTCGACGACCTCGGCGACCGACCGGCGCCGGAGCTCGGGGTCCGTCGCGCCCTGTGCGATTCCGAAGAGGAGCTGACCGGGAGCCCGGGGAGCCTTCCGTTGCCGGGCGGCCCACAGCGTCGTCAGGCGCACCGCCTCAGCCAGATCGTCCTGAGCGCCGCCCGCCGGGGCACAGACGTCCAGGCACATCGCGATGTCCGAGCCCAGCTTCGCCTGGATCTCGGCGACCGACTCGGGCGTGAAGCGCGCCTCGTCCCCGTCGTAGACCGAGCGAAACGTCACGCCGTCCTCGTCTACTCGCGTGATCGTGTCGCGGAGGGAGAAGACCTGGTAGCCGCCGGAGTCGGTGAGAATCGGCCCGTCCCAGCCCATGAACCTGTGGAGGCCGCCGAGCTCAGCGATCAGGTCTGCCCCGGGCCGGAACGACAGGTGATACGTGTTGCAGAGCACGATCTCGGCCCCGAGGTCGCGCACCTCGTCCGGGTCGAGCATCTTGACCGTCGCCTTCGTCCCGACGGGCATGAAGGCCGGAGTCCGAAGCTCGCCGTGCGCGGTCCGCAGCACGCCCGCGCGCGCCTCGCCATCGGTCGCTTCGACGAGATAGCTCACAGGATCAGCATCGCGTCACCGAAGGAGTAGAAGCGGTAGCGCTCGGCGATCGCGAGCTCGTAGAGGCCGCGCGCCTCGCTCACGCCCGCGAAGGCCATCACGAGCGCGAGGAGCGTCGAGCCCGGCAGATGGAAGTTCGTCAGCAGGGCATCGGTGCGCCGGAACTCGAAGCCCGGGGTGATGAAGAGGTCCGTTCGGCCCGAGAGTGGTGCGCCGCCGACGAGGGACTCGAGGACGCGGACGGTCGTCGTTCCGACCGCGAGCACGCGCTCGGCGGCTTGGATGCGTTCCCAGGCCTCGGGGCGGACGTCGTAGCGCTCGCTGTGGATCGGATGGTCGGTCAGGTCGTCCGCAGTCACCGGGCGGAAGGTGTCGAGCCCGACGTGGAGCGTCACACGCTCGACGTCGAGGCCCGCCAGGAGCTCGGGAGTGAAATGCAGACCGGCGGTCGGAGCGGCTGCCGAGCCCTCCTGGTCCGCATAGACCGTCTGGTAGCGCTCGGGATCGGCGAGCGGCTCGGTGATGTACGGCGGCAACGGAGCCTCGCCCTGAGGCGCCCCCTCGAGCCGCAGGCGCCAGCGGCCCTCGCCCAGGTGCTCGATGAGCTCGACCGGCCCGAGGCGCTGCCCCGCCTTCAAGCGGCGGGTCGGGCGCGCGAGTCCCTCCCACTCCCCGTCGCCGTTCAGCGGCTCGAGGAGCAAGACCTCGGCGTCGCCGCCTCCGGGCCGCTGCAGCCGGAGCCGCGCCGGGACGACCCGGGTGTCGTTCACGACGACGAGCTCGTTTGCGAGCTCGGCGGGAAGGTCGCGGAAGCCGCGATGCCGAACCTCGCCGGTTCCTCGATGCAAGACAAGTAGTCGTGAGTCGTCGCGGCGTTCCGCCGGGTGCTGGGCGATCAGCTCCGGCGGTAGCGAATACTCCAGCTCGACCCGCTTCATCCGGCCCGAACGCTAGCGTTCTGGCCCATGGACGAAGCTGCGATGGCACGCGCAAGGCAGCGGCTGGACGATGCGGCGAACGGCCGCACCGCTCAGGGCGACGTCGACGCGGGTCTCGAGCGGGCCCGGGCCCAGATCGAGGCGCTCGCAGAGCTCGCGGCGCAGCTCGAGACGACGCTTCCGGGACGGGTCGAGGAAGCGGTGCGCGAGGGCGTCCGCACCGAGGCAACGCCGGTCGCGCGGCAGCTCGCCGAGGTGCGCGGGCTCGCGGGGCAGACGATCCGCCGCCTCGAAGGCCTCGAGGGCGACCTCCTGGCCGAGCGGCATGCCCGTGTGGACGATCTGGCGTTGCTCGTCGATCTCATCTCCTCCGGCTGGAACGGCGTCGACCAGCGCCTCGCCCGCATGGAGCGCAAGCTCGAGGCGGGCGGCGGCGCCGAGGTCTACCGCATCGAGGAGCGCAAGGCCGGCTAGCGGCCGATCCGGCCGCGCAGAGATCTCGGCCGGGGCAGGAAGTGCCACGGCGCGGCATGCTACGGACAACAGCCCGAGGAGGAGACATGCCGCCAGAGGACTACCCGGTCGTAACGCCGTACCTGTACTACGAAGACGCCGGAGCCGCCATGGACTGGCTCGTGGCCACCTTCGGCCTTTCCGAGAAAGTGCGGATGGCGAACGACGACGGAACCGTCGGTCACGGCGAGCTCGAGATTGGAAGCGGCGTCGTCATGCTCGGCCAGCCCGGTGCCGAGTACCAGGCCCCCAGGAACCGCGGTCGAGCAACGGCCGGTGTCCACGTCTACGTGGACGACGTCGACGCGCACTACGAACGGGCCAAGGCGGCCGGTGCCGAAATCACCCAGGAGCCGGCCGACCAAGAGTACGGCGACCGCCGGTACGACGCCAAGGACCTCGAAGGCCACGACTGGTTCTTCGCGCAGCGGCTGAGCTAAGCCAGCTGCGCGGGTAGCACGAGCTCGAAGCGGCTACCTCGGCCGAGCTCGCTGTCGAGCTCGATGTGGCCGCCGAGCGCCAGCGCCAGCTCCCGCGCGATAGCCAACCCCAGCCCGGTGCCCTTGCCGTCGTGCGTCCAGAAAGGCCGGAAGATGCGCTCCTGCTCCTCTGGGCCGATTCCCGGCCCGGTGTCCTCGACAGCCACGTGGATGCGGCCGTTCTCAGCGCTCAGGCGCAGCTCGACACTGCCGCCGTCGGGTGTCCAGCGGAAGGCGTTCGCGATCAGATTGGAGATGATCTGCAGGACGCGATCGCCGTCCGAGACGATGACGGGCTCGGCGGAGACCTCCTGCGAGTAGACGATGTCGCGCTGCTTGGCCTCCTCGCCGAAGGCGGCATAGGCTTGATCGAGGAGCGTCGCCATGTTGACCTCCTCGCGGAGGACGGTAAACCGGCGAGTGTCGAGCTTGGCAAGGTCGAGGACGTCGCCGACGAGCCGCTCGAGCCTGCCGGCCTCTGCTGCGATCACGTCGAGCGAGGCACTGCGCAACGCCGGATCTTCGACGACACCTTCGCGAAGCGCCTCCACGTGTCCGCGGATCGCCGTCAGCGGCGTTCGCAGCTCATGGGAAACCGTCATCAGGAAGTTCCGCTCGAGCTCTTCGGCCTCCGATAGCCGAGACGCCATCTGCCGGAACGAATCGGCCAGGTCGGCGATCTCGTCGCGCCCGCGCACGGCCGGCAACTCAACGTCGTAGTTGCCCTCCGCAACTTCGTCCGCCGCCTTCGCGAGCCTGCGCACCGGCCGCGTGATCCGGCCCGAGAGGTACCACGCGAGCCCGGTCGTGACGAGCACTCCGGCGAGCAGAGCAAGCGCGAGGCGCTCGAGCAGCGTCACGAGACGGTCGCGCAGCTCGGCCTGGGCCGTCGCCACGATGAGCGCGCCGAACGGCGGCCCGTCCTTCTCCAGGTAGAGCGGGTGCGCGACGGCGAGCCACTTCTTCGTTTCGCCGGGCGGCACGAATCGGAACTCGAGGATCTTGCCCTGTTTCCAGTCGATCGTGTTCTGCGGCAGGGTCTTGAGCCCCGATTGCTCACCCGAGAAGAACCCCAGGCCAACGTAGAACAGGCGGTTGCCGCTCGCGGCCTCGAGTTTCTTCGCCGCGAAGAACGGCGGCGGCTTGCCCTCCTCCTGTGCCCTGACCGCCTGCTCGGCGTAGAGCTGGGTCAACCCGGCCGCCTCCCGCCGCAGCTCGCGCCGCGCCTCATCCTGGGTGTAGTCCTGGAAGAGGCCAAAGGCGATCAGCGCCGCGAGCACCCCGGTCAGCGCAATCCCGGCGAGAAAGAGCGCCGGCAGGCGGAAGCGCAGTGACCTGAACATCTTCTTAGTTAAGCGGTCGCCGGCTCCTTCGCGGGCGAGACCTTGTAGCCGACGCCCCAAACGGTGACGATCGGCGAGGCTTCACCGAGCTTGCGGCGCAGCTGGCGGACGTGGACGTCCACGGTTCGCGTGTCTCCCGCGAAGGTGTAGCCCCAGACGCGCTCGAGCAGCTGATCGCGCGTCAGCACGAGGCCGCGATGGTCGAGCAGCTCCCAGAGCAGGTCGAACTCCTTCGGAGCAAGCTTGATCTCCTCGTCGCCCACCTTCGCCTCGCGGCGGCCGGCATCCACGCACAGGTCGCCGTGCCGGAGGGTCGCGCTCGCGACGTCCTTGCGGTCGGGAGTCGAGCGGCGGAGGATGGACTTCACGCGCGCGACGAGCTCGCGGGGATTGAAAGGCTTCGTCAGGTAGTCGTCGGCGCCGACCTCGAGGCCGATGATCTTGTCGACGTCCTCGTCCCGCGCCGTCAGCATCAGGATCGGCACCTCAGAGCGCCGACGCAGCCGGCGACAAACCTCGATCCCGTCGATGTCCGGCAGCATCAGATCGAGGACGATCAGCGACGGCTGCTGCGCCTCGGCCTTTGTCAGCGCGTCCTCGCCGGTCTCGGCGACGAGCACGTCGTAGCCGGCGTTCTTGAGGTACAGCGACACGAACGACGCGATCGAGGCTTCGTCCTCGACTACCAGCACTTTCTGCAGCGTGTTCAACGGCATTTCCTCCAGGAGGATGCCAGAAGGGTCAGCCATCCCCGGACGGCAGGGCGGCGAGCTCGAAGCTGGTGGGGTCGTCCGGCAGCGAGCGGTACGGCTCGTCGTTCAGCGAATAGACCCCGTCGAAGAACACACCTTCCTCGACGTTGCCCTCTCCGTTGAGCAGCCCCTGGCCTCGGCCGATTGCGCTCATGAAAATTGCTCGCCCGTCGAGGCGAATCGTGTAGAGGGATCCGATCAGGCGGAAGCGGAGGTTGCGGCCCACGTAGACGACGGTCTTCTCGTTGATGTAGGTCGTCTTCGTGGCGCCGTAGACGATTGGCCGCTTCGAGTCGTACGGGTTCAGGTCGGTGATCCTGATGCGGCCGCGGATGCGCCCCGTCATGCTTCCGCGCGCGGTCAGCTGGACGATTCCGCGGGCCTCGCGGATCGAGAGGGTGCCGTTGGAGGCGGGCGGCTGTGCAGCGGGCTTCGCCGCGAACGCCGTCGCGGGCACGAGAAGCAAGAGCAGGAACGGGACCATGAGTTTTCGCATCTGCAAGACAAGTATGCGCCTCGACCTTGTGGCCCGAATGAGGGAGATGTAAGGAAACCGTAAGGAGCCAGCTACGGTAGTGACTCAGTTTGAATCTCGCCGCGCTCGGGTCTTGGCGTAGCGCCCACGCTTCACCGGAACGCTCTCAGCCTCGCCCAGGAGCCCTACGAGTTCGTCCAGCGTCCAGGTGTGGTCAGCGATGCCCGCAGCGACGGCAGGCGTCGTCCCTAGCGTCTTGTGGACGCGGCAAAAGTTGTAGTGCATGAAGTGCAGACTGACCGCCGCCGCAAGGTTCTCGACCTTCTTTGAGAAGGCGTTGGTCAGCCGCGTGAACCGCCGCATGGACATTCGCATGGTCAGGTTCTGCCGCTCGATGTAGCTGGTCGAAATGTGGTCAGGGTCAGGACATCCGGTCACTTCGTTGATCTCGATGCCTGTGCAGATCGCGGGCGAGTAGCGCCTGTCGCCTTCGTCAGGGTCAACCCCGTAAAGCTTGACGAGCATGGCGTAGTCGATCTCGCCGTTGAATGCACCCTCGACCGCGCCGAGGTACATCCGATGGCCGTCAGTTGTCAGCTGGACGCGGTGGCGTAGCCGGGACGCTAGGTCCTCCATGAACGCTCGTGCCGTGTTGAGCCCGCGATCTCCAATCCGGTAACTCGGTACGAGCTTCGTGTCCGCGTCGATGCCGACGAACGTCCATACGTCGCCGTAGCCGAATTGGTCGCGCTTCTCGACAGGCACGTTGCGCTGCTTCGCGTAGCAGAAGGCCCAAATCTCATCGACCTGCAACCGCTCGCAGGGTAGGTCGCGCATCACGCGGTCTTGGTAGAGCGAGCAGACCGTTCCGAGGTCAGCAAGCAACTTTGTGACGGTGTTCAGAGCAACCCCCGTCATTCGTGACGTGGCTCGGAGCGAGTTGCCCTCCACGAGCGCGGCAATCACTTGCTTTCGGCGAGCAGGCGAGAGGCGATTCATACTGACTATTATGCGTGAGCGGTCTTGCTTTGTCAAGTGTTGCTTTCACTCCTGAGGGATGATACTATCAGTCCTACGGAATGAAACTAACAGCCTTTCAAGGAAGCGAGTACCGCCATGATCTTTGAGACACCCGATCTGAGCTTCGAGGAGGACGCCGCGCTTGCACGGATCGATGATCTGTGGGGGCAGCTGCGTTTTTACGTCGCGGAGCCGCATCGATGGGTGGGCTCCGTGCGCCGCGTCCTGGGCGCGCGGGCAATTCAGGGCTCAAACAGCATCGAGGGTTACAACGTGTCAGTCGAGGACGCGCTTGCTGCACTCGAAGGCGACGAGCCCACCGAGGCCGAGGCCGAGGATTGGAACGCGGTCATCGGCTATCGCCGCGCGCTCACGTACGTACTCCAGCTTGCCCACGACCCGGACTTTCACTACACCCCTGAGGTCATCAAGGGCCTGCACTTCATGATGACCGAATACTCGCTTGACGCCGGCCCTGGTCTGTGGCGTCAAGGACCGATCTGGGTGCGAAACGATGCAACCGGGGACATCGTTTACGAAAGCCCCGAGCACGACGAAGTTCCTGGGCTTATCGATGAGCTTGTCGGCAATCTCTCCGCAGACGACTCAACACCCCCGCTGGTCAGAGCCGCAATGGCCCATCTCAACCTAGTAATGATTCATCCGTTCCGCGATGGGAACGGCAGGATGTCTCGTTGCCTACAGACCCTCGTGCTAGTGCGCGAGCAGATCCTAGTCAAGGAGTTCTGCAGTATCGAGGAATACCTCGGTTCAAATACCGACTCGTACTACCGCATCCTGGCCCGCGTCGGCCAGGGGCGATGGAGTCCCCACAGTGATGCGCGCCCGTGGGTCAGGTACTGCCTCGAAGCGCACTACATCCAGGCAGAAAGTGTCTTGCGTCGAATCCGTGAGTCGGAAGCGATGTGGCGTGAGATCGAGACACTTCGTCAGCAGCAGCGTCTCCCTGAGCGAGCGATGCCAGCCTTGTTCGATGCCGCGATCCAGCTGCGCGTACGCAACTCGTCCTATCGAGCAAGTCTCGTGGATTGGGCCGAGCCCGTGTCTGCGCAGGTCGCAACCGACGATCTTCGTGCAATGGTTGATGCCGGACTTCTCGACAGGCAGGGATCGAAGCGCGGCACCTTTTACGTTGCGGGTCCGCCTCTGCAGGAGATTCGGGAAAGGGTGCGCGCGGACCGCAGGCCGCTTACGGCCGCCTCACTGTTCGATATCGCTGCGTGACCAGCGAGCGCGAGCAGCCTTCTTGGCCGACTCGCTTCGTTCCTCCGGCGTCATCTTCGCCGCTCTCGCCTTACCGCCTTTGAGCCCGCCCTTGCGACCGAGCGCGACCGCTGCCGGGTCTTTGCCTTCATCGGGGTCTAGCTTGGACTTGTCGCCCGTAGCCTCGTCCACCAGCTGACGAGCGAGGCTGTTCACGTCGCGTGGTCGCTTGCGCGAGCGGTCAGGCATGGCCCCGACGTTACCACAGCGCGAGGAACAAGTTGATGAACCAGGGAATGAAGAAATAGGCCATGACTGCGGCTGCTGCAGCCACGGACACTCAAGTCGCGGCTCGCCCCGTCCGGTTTGACTCCTCAGCGAGCCAGAAGCTCACCAGCGCGAAGGCCAATATGACGGGCATTAGGAAGAGTGCGTAAATAAGCCTTGACGCCGGATCATCCACGAACCAAGGCGCTATGACCATCACACCGATAGTCGCCCAGGCGATGAGTCCTGAAATCAGAGCGGCTTGCGCGCGCACGTTGCTCACCGTCAAGGGATCTTTTTCCGAACTCGCCTTGATTTCAAACTGAGGCACTACCGCCAGCTACTAGGGTTGATCCATGGCCGAGATCGGCGACTTCGGTGCGATCGTCCTCGCGATTGCTGGAGGCGTCATGCTCGCACTCGTCGCGCGAACTCTGAGCGAGCGCTTCCCGATCCCCGCGCCCGCTCTTTTCCTCGTCGCCGCCGCGGCTACCCCGGTGCTGCTGCCGGACATCCGCACAGTCGAGCGGATCGGCGTCGTCGCGCTGATCGTGATCCTCTTCGACGGCGGCATGATCATCGGCTGGCGCCGCTTTCGCCGCGCCGCGATGCCGATCGCCTCGCTCGGGATCGTCGGCACAGTCGCGACGGCAGCAGTCATGGCGTCCCTGGCGCACTACCTCTTCGACTTCAACTGGACGACTGCCTGGATTCTGGGCGCGGCGCTCGCCCCGACAGATCCTGCGGTCATGTTCTCGATCCTCGGCGACAAGGTGATCCGAGGGCGAACGGGCACGATCCTCGAGGGCGAGGCCGGCGTAAACGACCCGGTCGGGATCGCGCTGATGATCGGGATGCTCGAGTTCGCGACCTCGGACGGAGGCTCGTTCTGGGGGATCGTGCAGGAGTTCGTGCTCGAGATGACGATCGGGCTCGCGGTCGGGCTCGCCGGCACCGCGGGGCTCGTGGTGTTCATGCGGCGCGTGCGCCTGCCAAGCGAGGGCCTCTATCCGCTCCGAACGCTCGCTGCGGCGGGGATCATCTACGGAGCCGCATCCGTCTTGCACGGCTCCGGGTTCCTGGCCGTCTTCATCGCCGGGCTCGCACTCGGCGACCTCGACATCCCGTACAAGCGCCAGATCCGCCGCTTCCACGTCGCGCTAGCGAGCCTCGCGGAGATCGTCGTGTTCGTCGCCCTGGGCCTGACCGTAAGCGTCACCCAGCTCTTCGACGAGGGCGTCTGGCTGGACGGGTTGCTGCTCGCACTCGCGCTGGCGTTCGTCGCGCGCCCACTTGCCCTCGCTCCGCTCCTCGCTCCGCTGAAGATGCGAACCGGCGAGAAAGTCTTCATCGCCTGGGGCGGCCTGAAGGGAGCCGTCCCGATCCTCCTCGCCTCGTTCTGCATCCTCGCGGACGTGGAGGACGCGCGGCGCCTCTACGAGATCGTCTTCGTGGTCGTGCTCTTCTCCGTGATCGTGCAGGGGTCCAGCATGGCGTTCGTGGCTGCGCGCCTCGGCGTGCCCATGCGCTCTCCAGGTAGTGATCGCGCCGGGCCAGGGCGGGCGTCGTCGCCGCCCATTCTCTGAGTCAGGCTATGTCGTACTCGTAGAAGCCCTGGCCGGACTTGCGGCCGAGGTGGCCGGCTGCGGCCAGGTCGCGTAGGCGTTGCGGCGGTTCGGCTCGCTTGTCGCCGGTTGCCTCGTACATGGCTTCCGCCGCGTGGATGTGAATGTCGATGCCGACGAGGTCGACGAGGGCGCAGGGACCCATCGGCCAGCCCATGCCCATGGTCATCGCCTTGTCCAGGTCCTCGGGCGTGATCCCTTCGTCGAGCAGCCGGATGCACTCGTTCAGTGTCGGGACGACCACGCGGTTGACGATGAAGCCCGGCGTGTCGTTGGCCCGCACGGGCTTCTTGCCGGCCTGCTCGGCCCAGGCGTAGGCCGCATCGACGGCCTCGTCGGAACTGCGCTCTGCGCGGATCACCTCGACGAGCGACAGGAGAGGCGCCGGGTTAAAGAAATGCATGCCGACGACGCGTTCGGGATGCTTGGTCGCCTCGGCGATCTTGTGGATCGGGATCGCGGACGTATTCGAGGCGAGGATCGCTTCAGGCCTCGTGATCCGGTCGAGCTCGGCGAACGTTTCCTGCTTCGGTTCGAGCTCCTCTACGATCGCCTCGATCACGAGATCGCAATCGGCGAGGTCCGCGAGCTCCGTCGTGAACGTCAGCCGCCCGAGCGCTGCATCGCGATCCTCGGCGGTCATCTTCCCCTTCTCGACCGCGCGGCCGAGGTAGTGCTCGATCGTCCCGCGGGCGCGTTCGCACAGCTCGTCGCTCACCTCGCGGCCGACCGTCTCGAAGCCCGCCTGGGCCGCGACCTGCGCAATCCCGGCGCCCATCGTCCCCAGGCCCACCACTCCAACTTTGCGAATCTGCACGGCGGCACCCTATCCCGGGAAGGAAATGGTCTTCTCGCGCGTCTTGTTCGTACTGACGCGGTCTCTCCCGCGATTCCCTGAAAAGTTCGGCCGCCGTCGCGCTGCGGCACGCGACGGCGGCCGGGCCCCTTATTCGGGCTTCCGGGCGAGGATCCACTGGAATCGGGCTTCGCCGTAATCGGGCTCGATGATCGGCACGACCTCATCGCGCTCGATCTCCAGCCCAGCCGCTTGGACGAGCTCGCGGTTCTCCTCTTCGGTGTAGCTCGCGAAGAACATCGGCACGCCGAGCCACTCCTCGATTCCTTCGCCGCCCGAGCGCCCGAAGCTCGCGAGCAGACGACCGTCCGGCCTTAACCAGTGGCCGATGTTCGTCAGGAGGCTCGGAAGGTCAGCCCGCGGCACATGGTTCAAGGCATACACGGAGACGACTGCGTCATACGCGTCCTCCTCGAACTCCACTTGGGTCACATCCGCCTCGACGAAGCGCGCTCGAGGGCAGCGTTCCCGCGCGCGCCGAACCTGTTCCTTCGAGAAGTCGATTCCGAGAAGGTCGCTCCTCTCTGCCAGGAGCATTGTCGTCGGGGAAGCTGCTCCGCAGCAAAGCTCGAGGATTGAGGGCCCGGAAGGAAGGCACTCGAACAGATCTGCGACCCATTCAGCCTCGCTCGAACCCGCAATCTCTCCGCGCCAGGCGCCGAAGCGCTCGGCCATCGCGTCGTACCCGGAGCGCACGATCCGCTTCGGATCGTCAGCCGCCAAGCGTCCTCACACTCGTTCGATGACGCCGGCGATCGCCTGGCCGAAACCGATGCACATCGTCGCCACGCCATAGCGGGCATCGCGCCGCTCGAGCTCGTTGATCAGCGTCGCCGTGATGCGCGCACCCGTCGCGCCGAGGGGATGGCCGAGCGAGATGCCGCCACCGTTCGGGTTGACGTCGTCCATTCGCTCCTCGAGCCCAGCGTCGCGGACGAACTGGAGCACGACCGACGCGAACGCCTCGTTGACCTCGATCACCGACACGTCGTCCCAGCCGATCCCGGCTCGCTCGAGCGCGCGGTCGCAGGCCAGCGGGTTCCCATGGAGCATGCGGTACGGATCGACTCCCGAGAGCCCGAACGAGACGAATCGCGCCCGGGGCTCGAGACCAAGTTCCGAGGCCTTGCGCTCGCTCGCGATCAGCACGCCCGCGGCTCCGTCGCAGATCTGGCTCGAGTTCCCCGCGGTGATCTTCCCCTCGGGCAGGAAGGCGGGCTTGAGACCTGCCAGGGCCTCGGCCGATGTCTCGCGCCGCGGCGTCTCGTCGACTGCGAACAGCGTCCCCACGTGCGGGTTCTGAACCTCGACGGGGACGATCTCGTTCTCAAAGCGGCCCTCGTCGATCGCCGCGATGGCCCGACGGTGCGACTCGAGCGAGAACGCATCGAGCTCCTCGCGCGAGAGCTTCCACTCGTCGGCGATCGCCTCCGCCGACATCCCCTGCGGCACGATTTGCCAGCGCTCCATCAGCTTGTCCGAAAGGTCGCCGCCGTTCGACCCCATCGGCACGCGCGACATCATCTCGACGCCGGCGGAGACGACCAGGTCGAGCTGACCGGACCAGATCGCGGCTGCCGCGTTGAAGTTCGTCTGCATCGACGAGCCGCACTGGCGATCGACCGTCGTGCCGGCCACGGTCTCCGGCCAGCCGGCGACCATCGGGACCATCCGGCCGATGTTCCAGCCCTGCTCGCCGATCTGGGTCACGCAGCCCATCTGCACGTCCTCGACCTCTCCGGGATCGACGTCGTGGCGGGCAAGCAGGCCGTTCAGGACCTGGGCGCCGAGCTCGTCGCCGCGGATCGACGAGAGCGTGCCGTTCTTCTTCCCGATCGGGGAGCGAACGGCGTCGACGATCAGCGCATCTGATTCCCAGCTAGGCATCGACTACAGAGTAAAGGCGCCACGCTCCCACGCCCTTGAGCTCGTGCTCGCCACGGTCCTCGAACTCGATTCCCGAGCCGGCCACGAGATCCCTCACGGTGCTTGACACGAGAACCTCGCCTGGAGCCGCCTTACTCGCTACTCGGGCTCCGGTGTTGACCGCGATACCCCCGATCTTGTCCTGCATCAGCTCGCACTCCCCCGTATGGAGCCCCGCGCGGATGTCGATGCCCAGCGACTCGACGCTCTCGCGGATCGCGCACGCTGCTCTGATCCCGCGCGCAGGCCCGTCGAAGCTCGCGAAGAAGCCGTCGCCTGCCGTGTCGATCTCGCGCCCGCGAAAGCGGTCGAGCTCGCGCCGAACACGCGAGTGATGCGCGTCCACGAGCTCGTGCCATTGCCGGTCGCCGAGGTCCGCCGCTCGGCGGGTCGAATCGACGATGTCGGTGAAGAGGACGGTCGAGAGGACACGATCCGGCTCAGGATCGGGCCGGGTCCCCGTGAGGAACTCCTCGATCTCAGCGAGCATCGCGTCCTGGTCTCCGGCCCAGAGGATGTGCGCGTCGCCCGGGAGCTCCACGAAGCGCCCGCCCGGTATCTGCTCGGCGACCCACCGGTTTTCCTCGACGGTGACGTCGCGGTCGTCCGTGCGCTGGATCACAAGCGTCGGAACCCGGATCGCGGGCAGCACGTGGCGCGTGTCTACCTGCGAGTTCATTCGCAGGAGCGTGGCCGCCGCGCCCGGGCTGGCGCTGCGACGCAAGTACGCTGAGCACCACTCGACAACAGCCCGATCCTCGCTCGGCGCGTAGTCGGTCACGTCGATCCCTGAAGCCCATTGTCGCTCGACCTCGTCGGCGGCTGCGAGACGTTCCTCCAGCGTCGGTGCCCATGGATAGTCCTCACTGCGGACCCGCTTGGCGAAGACCCCGACGAGAACGAGGGCTCGAGTCCTGGCGGGATACGTCGCGCCGAAGAGCAGCGACATGCTCCCGCCTTCGGAGTGGCCCAGCAGCGCCGTGTTCGTCGAGCCCACGGCGTCGAGCACGGCCCGCACGTCGTCCATTCGCTGCTCGAGGGTCGGCAGGGCATCCGTGGCGACGCGATCGGACATGCCTGTGCCGCGCTTGTCGAACAGGATAAGCCGCGAGAACGACGCAAGCCGGTCGAGAAAGCGCTTCGGTTTCGGGTGCTCCCACATGAGCTCGATGTTGGACACCCAACCGGGCACGTAGACAAGATCGAAAGGCCCCTCGCCGACCACCTGGTAGGCGATGTTCACGTCTCCGCTCTTGGCGTAGCGAGTCTCAGGCGGAGCCGACGGCATAGAGCCTCCATTCCCCCGGCACGCCCTTCAATTCGTGCACCCCGCGCTCCTCGAACTCGATCCCCGAGCCGGCGACGAGGTCTCTTACGGTTCCCGAGACGAGCACCTCCCCTGGTTCTGCAGCGGCAGAGATGCGGGCGCCGACGTTCACCGCGACGCCTGCGATCTTCTCGCCCACGCGCTCGCACTCCCCAGTGTGGATGCCGGCACGCACCCCCATTCCGAGCTCGGGCACCTGGTCCAGGATCGCACGGGCGCAGGCGATCGCCCGCGCCGGCCCGTCGAAGCTCGCGAAGAACCCATCGCCTGCCGTATCGACTTCCACGCCACGGAAGCGCGCCAGCTCCACGCGCACGAGCGCGTTGTGCCGTTCCAGGAGACTGCGCCACGCGCGGTCCCCGAGCTCAGCGGCGCGCCGTGTCGAGTC
Source organism: uncultured Gaiellales bacterium (assembly GCA_964591295.1). Classification (GTDB taxonomy): domain Bacteria; phylum Actinomycetota; class Thermoleophilia; order Gaiellales; family Gaiellaceae; genus VAXT01. Next base: position 44,136 of record CAZQAG010000007.1, read on the forward strand.
GACGAGATCGGTGAAGAGCACCGTCGCCAACACGGTGTCCGGAATCCGCCGGGACGGCCGTCCCGCCAGGAACGCCTCGATCGCCTCAACGGCGAAATCGTTCTCGTGCAACGCTCGTCCCACGCCGGGCACGACGACGAGCTCCGCGCCCGGGATGCGCTCCGCGACCTCCGTCGCGGCCTCGCGCGCCCGTTCCTTCGAGATGACAAGAGTCGGTACGCGGATCGCCGGCAAGACGTCACTCACGTCGAGATCGATCTGCATGCGCCTGAACTCGGCCCACGTTGCCGGGCTCGCGGTCAGCCGATGGTGCCAGACGAACCAGTCGAGGTACTCGGCCTTGTCCGCCCACTGCGGGTTGAGCTGGCGCGCCAACCCCTCGAGCGGGCCGCGTCGACCCCACTCGTCGAGGCCCGCACGAACCCGCGCCAGCGCCTCGTCGCGCTCGCGTGCGTCGCGGACGCCGCGCGCCCATGGGTCGTAGAGGATGAGGCGCTCGACGCGATCGGGATTCGACGCCGCGAAGACGGCGCAGGTCGCCGCCGCCTCCGCGAGCCCCAGCAGATCGGGCCGTTCGATGCCAACCACGTCGATGACTGCGCGGAGGTCGTCCATCCTCGACTCGATGGTGAAGCCTCGGGGCCGATCGGAGAGCCCAACTCCGCGCGGGTTGACGACAACCAGGCGCCGACCCGCCGCGAGGCGGTGGGCGACCTCGGCGAACCTCGGAGCCTGCCACAGCGTGTAGATGTTCGAGAGAAACGGAAACAGCACGAGGTCCGGCGGTCCGTTGCCGATGACCTGATAGGCGATGGCGACGTCGCCACTTCGGGTGTACTCGACATCCGGAATCTCCACGCCGAAAGTCTCCCACTACACTGGCCAGATGGCTACGACCGCGACCGAGAAGCCCCTGCTGATCGGCGGCGAGTGGGTCGAGACGGGGGACTGGCTCGAGGTTCGATCTCCCTTCTCCGGCGACGTTGTCGGGCGCGTGGCCAAGGCGGGCGCTGACGAGGCGCGGACGGCGATCGACGCGGCCGAGAAGGCCATGGCCAACCCGCTCCCCGCGCACAAGCGGGCCGAGATCCTCGTCAAGATCGTCGCCGGCATCGCCCGGCGGCACGAGGAGATCGCGCGCCAGATCACCTCCGAGGCGGGGAAGCCCCTGAAGGCGGCGAAGGTCGAGACGAGCCGCGCGATGTCGACGTACACGTTCTCGGCAGTGGAGGCGCGCAAGCTGGCCGGCGAGATGGTGCCGATGGACGCAGCGCAAGCCGGCGAGGGCAAGCTCGCGTTCACGCTGCGACAGCCCATCGGGATCGTCGGCGCGATCAGCCCGTTCAACTTCCCGCTCAATCTGGTCGCCCACAAGATCGGCCCAGCGTTGGCAGCAGGCTGCGCAGTCGTCCTCAAGCCCGCCGGCCAGACGCCGCTGTCGGCACTGACGCTCGCCGAGCTTGCCGACGAGGCGGGACTTCCTCCGGGTTGGCTGAATGTGCTCGTTGGCCCCGCGAGCGAGATCGGTGACGTGCTCGTCGAGGACGAGCGGGTGCGTGCGATCACGTTCACGGGCTCCTCCGACGTGGGCTGGAAGCTCCGCGAGCGCGCCCCGCGCAAAAAGGTCCTGCTCGAGCTGGGAAACGCGACGCCGGTGATCGTCCACGGGGATGCCGATCTCGACGAGACCGCAGAGAAGCTCGCGGCGAACGCGTTCGCCTTCGCAGGTCAAAGCTGCATCTCGGTTCAGCGAATCTACGTCCAGAAGTGGATTTACGAGGACTTCGTCTCGCGGTTCGTCCCTCGAGTCGAGCAGCTCGTGCTCGGCGATCCGGCCGACGAGGCGACCGATGTCGGGCCGGTGATCGACGACGAGTCCCGCGAGCGCATCCTCAGCTGGATCGAGGAGGCACGGGATGCGGGGGCCGAGATCCTCGCGGGCGGAGGTCCGGACGGTGAGCTCATCAAGCCGACGGTGATCGCGAACGCGACGCTGGACATGAAGGTCTGCAGCGAGGAGGTGTTCGGCCCCGTCTGCGTCGTCAACTCGTACGAGTCGCTCGACGAGGCGATCGCGCTCGCCAACGGCACGCGCTTCGGCCTCCAGGCCGGGATCTTCACGGCCGACATCCGGGCGGCGATGCGTGCCGCACACAAGCTCGAGTTTGGCGGCGTGACCGTGAACGAGGCCCCCACGTTCCGCGCCGACCAGATGCCCTACGGCGGCGTCAAGGACTCAGGTAACACACGCGAGGGGCCTCCGTACGCCGTCCGCGAGTTGACCGAGCAGCGCGTCGTCGTCATCGACCTCTGACGTTTTGCCCGCTCGTCGCACGCTTCGGACGGCGTGCTACGAAAGGTCGGGCCTAGTCGCTTGGTCATATAGACTCGCCCGGCCCGATGGCACGGCTATCCCTGCCCGACCGTTTCCGTCGACAGCCCTCGGAGGGGGCCGGCGAAGGCGGCCCACCAACCCCGGCACGAGCCCAGCGGCTTCCCGCTGCAGGCGCGCTGCGCCGCGAGCGCAGAGCTCTCGTGCGCACGCGTGAGGAGCGCATCCGGGACCTCGGCGGGCTCATGCTCGAGATGTACCGCCGCGACCAGTTCAAGCAGGATCTCCTCGTCGAGCAGTGCCTCGAGGTGATCGCGGTCGAGGAACGGCTTCGCGAAATCGACGAAACGCTCGAGGCGACCGTGACCGCGCGCCGCCAGGGCCTCGGCGTCCGCTGTACTTGCGGCGCTCCGATCGTCTGGGGCTCACACTTCTGCGCGAACTGCGGACGACCTGTCGGCGCCGAGCCGGTCGTCTCTTGTCCGAACTGCGGAAACGCGCTCCCCGCAGACGCCCAGTTCTGCGCGAGCTGCGGCACGCCTGTCCCGGAGGCCGCGCGCCACGTCGAGGCTCAGACCGACGACGGCGAGCAGACGATGCACAAGGCGGAGCGCTCGGGCGATCCCTGGGAGGGTTAGTGTCCCTTCCGCCCGAACCACCCGACGAGCAGCAGCCGCCGCCACCTCCACCACCCATGGACGCCGTCGGCGGCGAGTGCCCCAGGTGCGCGACTCCCTACGACCCGTTCCAGGAGTACTGCCTCGAATGCGGCCTGCGTCTCCCCGTCACGCGCGGGCTGATCCCGGTTCTGGCCACGGCCTGGCGCAGGCGCGTTCCCTGGTATCCAGGCGACTGGGTGTGGCCTGTGCTCGCAGCGCTCATCGTCGCGGTGCTTGCGGGCGGCGTCGCGATCGCCGCGACGAACGACAACGGCTCGCCGAGAGAGACGAAGGCGGCCGTGAACGACCCACCGCCGGGCGGGACGGGTACGACCCCGCCTCCTCCAGCGGGCACTGAGACCGACCCGACCGCCACGACGCCCCCGGCGCCGACAGAGCCCGAGCCCGCGCCGCCACCACCGGCGGCCGGCGGTGGGCTCATCGAGTGGCCGCCGGGTCAGAACGGCTGGACGATCGTGCTCGTGTCCAGCCCCCAAAGCGGCGGTCGAGCGGCTGCAAACCGCGAAGCGCAGGAGGCAATCGACGCAGGCCTCTCCGATGTCGGCGTCATCAACTCATCGGAGTTCGCGAGCCTGCGTCCGGGCTACTTCGTCGTCTTCACCGGGGTCTACAGCTCGGAGCGAGAGGCGCGAGGCGGCCTCGGCACTGCGAAGGGGACCTATCCCCAGGCCTACGCACGCCAGATCATCCAGTAGGTCCCGGGCCACGGCCCCGGGACTCGCGCAAAGTGCTTCGCACTTTCCGCGACTAGGAGCACTGCAAGCCGAGGAACGACGAACCAACGGGCCCGCCCATGCCACGTTCGAAAAGACTCTATGCGGCTACGCGAGAGCGTTCGAGATGTTGGTGCGACGGGCAGTAGTCCCGCTCCGGCAGCGGCGTCCGCTGACAGGGCTTGCCCTTCCGCGTGGTCGCGTGGCAGCGCGGGACGCCGCCGTCGAACGCGCCGGCCTCGATCTGCTCCTCGATGAATAGGTCCCGGGCCACAGGCCCGGGACTCGCGCAAAGTGCTTCGCACTTTCCGCGACTAAGAGCACTGCAAGCCGAGGAACGACGAACCAACGGGCCCGCCCATGCCACGTTCGAAAAGACTCTATGCGGCTACGCGAGAGCGTTCGAGATGTTGGTGCGACGGGCAGTAGTCCCGCTCCGGCAGCGGCGTCCGCTGACAGGGCTTGCCCTTCCGCGTGGTCGCGTGGCAGCGCGGGACGCCGCCGTCGAACGCGCCGGCCTCGATCTGCTCCTCGATGAACGTGACGGCCGCCGAGACGCCTTCGTTGACCGCCCAGGCGACCTGCGCCTGCGCGGTGATGGGGAAATAGCGCCGGATGTCCTGGAAGAGCGAGCGCTCGGGCTTCGCGAAGTACTGCGGGTCTCGCGCGAGCCGTTCCATCGTCTGCTCACATGCCTCCAGCACGGCTTTTCGGTACTCGGCGCGATCCTTCGTCGGAACGTACGGATCGACCAGGTCCTTGATCGTGCGATAAATGGCTCGCGAGTACTGATACATACAGTGCTGGATGTGGAGGGCTCTCTCGTCCATTCCAAGTGTGCCTCTCAGCTTGTTAATCCCCTGCAAAGCTCTGTTAACGCCGGATTAACCCTCTCCGGGTGCATCAGTCGAGAGCACTCTAACGCCTCCCGCCCGCTGTTACAAACTCGGGCCTGATGTTTCCTTCTGTGACAACTGTCTCGCATCGGAGAGAATAGGCGGCACATGTCTCACGACACCGACAAGCTCATCCGCCAGCTCTCGCTCGTCGCGTTCCTGATGGCCGAGCGCCGGCCGTTGACCGCTCGGGACGTGAAGCAGAACGTCGAGGGCTACCAGGAGATGTCGGACGAAGCGTTCGCCAGGCGTTTCTATTCCGACCGGGCCGAGCTGCTCGCCCTCGGCGTCCCGCTCGACAACCAGCGCGACGAGTTCACCGGCGAGGAGCTCTACCGGCTGAGCTCGGAACGCTATTTCTTGCCCCCGCTCGAGCTGACCGACGAGGAGCTGGCGGCACTCCAGACCTGCCTCTTCCTGCTCGAAGGGCAGTTCGCCTACGCCGAGCCCCTGCGCCTCGCGCTGCAGAACCTCGCGCTCGGCCGCCCCGGCTTCGAAGAGACGCCGACCGAGGCAGCTCGATCGGTCGAGCTGCACGACCCCGGCTATTCGCCCGAGCTTCCGGGCCGGCTCGCGAAGCTCGAGGGGGCGATCTCCAAGAACCGGACGCTCAAGTTCGAGTACTGGTCGATCCTCCGCGACGACCTCCGGGAGCGGACCGTCAACGCCTACACCCTCCTCTTCGACCGGGGCCAGTGGTACGTCGTCGGCCTCGACCTCGACGACGACAAGGTCAAGACCTTCCGTGTCTCGCGCATCCGCGGCGACATCCGCCTGGCCACCCGCAGGGAGCGCGACTTCAGGCTGCCCGAAGGCTTCGATGCCGACGAGTTCCGCCTCGGCCCGCCCTGGCAGATCGGCAAGACCGTGGGCGAGGCACGGATCGAGGTCGGCGGAGACACGGCCTGGTGGGTGGACCGCCTCTACGGGCGCTACGGTCGGATCGAGGACGGGGTCTTCGTCACCGACTACTCCAACCTCGGTCGACTCTCCGCGTGGATCCTGCGCCAGGATGGGCGCGCCGTGCCCCTCGCACCGCCGGAGCTTCGGAGGCTCGTGCGCGACGATCTCGACCTCGTCCACAAGCGGCACGACGGGAAGCTGCCGAAGGTCGCGGCTGAGGCGGCGATGGCGGACGTCGAAGCGGAGGAGCGGCCCGCGAGCCCCGTACCACCGGAGCGCTTCGGACTGCTTCAGGCGCTGCTCGCCTACCTCCTCGCCCGTTGCGGCGAGGACACGCGGGTCGTCATACCGGCCGCCGACATAATCAAGCGCTTCCACATTCCCCCCGAATCGCTCGAGGAGCACCTCCAGCTTCTGAACCTCGTCAACTTCGGCGGCGGCTGTTACGCGGTCTACACGGAGCTCCAGAACGGCCAGGTGCACGTCGAGAAGGAGCTGTTCGGCGACACGTTCCGTTCGCCGCCCCGCCTGACTCCGCTCGAGGCGCGGGCGATCCGCTTGGCCTTGGAGTTCGTCGGCCCGATGATCGCCGCCGACGCGCACACCCCGCTCGAGCGCGTCCGGCTCAAGCTCGAGGAGACGTTCGGCCAGTTCGACCTCCCGCAGACGTCCGAGCCGCGGGGCGCACGGGCAGAGGAGAAGCTCGTCGGGTCGCTCACCGAGGGCATTCGTCAGCAGCGGCTCGTCGAGATCGAGTACCAGAAGGAGGGCGAGGACACGCTCTCCACGCGCGTCGTCGAGCCGTACCTGCTCGAGCGGCAGCTCCCGAACTGGTACGTGCACACCTGGGATCGCACCCGCGACGCGCAGCGCTCCTTCCGCCTCGACCGGATGCGCAGCGCCCGCATTCAGCGCGAGGGTTTCGAGCGCCGCGAGGGGTTCCAGCCGGACCGGCTGAGCAGCGCCGCGGTCGCGGCCAGCATCTGGTACTCGAAGAAGATCGCGCGCTGGAAGGTCGAGGAAGGTGCGCAAGCGCTCTCCGACGGCGCCGCGCAGGCCAACAAGGCAGTCGGCAGCGAGGAGTGGTTGGTCGGCGAGATCCTCGGGGATCGCGGAGAAGCGGTCCTGCTCGAGCCCGAGAACCTGCGCAAGCAGGTCGCCCGGCGCGCGAAGACCCTCGCCCGGGAGCTGCGCCTCACCCGGCTCGCCGCAAAGGCCTAGTAGGAGGGTTTGACGAAATAACCCTAGTCCGGTTCGTCGCCCCCGAGCGAGGCGAGAACGAGGTACGCGAGGATGGGGAGGCCGAGAAGGACGCCAAGCACGGTCGCTATGACGGCCTTAGCGCCCAGGTCGAGACGTTCGAACCATGCGTCGGCGCGGCTTGTGTCGTCGTCCACCCCAGTAGCGTAATCGGGGGCGCCGCGTCATGACCGCGCTGCGCTGGCTTGACTACCGCCTACGACCCCGCGTACGCCGCGAGATGTGCAAGCAGCTTTTTGAGATGTGCGGAAAGGCGCTAAGCCATGCGGCCTAGGCGCTCAGCTTGGCCGCGACCGGCGCTGCACGACGAGAACGACCGCCAGAACGACGGCCACCACCATGAGACTCTGCAAGAGAGGAAGGAAGTAAAAAACGTGGTCGCCCCAGTGGAGGCTAAACGGAGGGAAGCCGCCAGAATCACCAGTGCGCTGGATAGCGGTGGTGATGAATCCGGCGATGCTGGCAGCAAGCTGGTAGAGCGCCCATCCGAGTGCGATGGCAAACGCCAGCGTCGTGAGCGTCGTATCTCGCAAGAGCCGCTCCAAGTCCTGCCGCACGAAGCAGAGGATACGACGCTGCGCCAGAACACGCCCGCTTTATTCCGCCAAACCCTCCTAGGAGGGTTTGGCGCAAAAAACGGTCGGCAGCTTGTGTCTGACCGCTCTTTCGTGGTCCGCTTTCCCTTGTGAAACCCGCTCCGCAGCTCCGAGGGGCCAGGATGAAGCTCCTGCGCGCACAGGAACACCTCGGTCAACTCCAAGCTGACCATTCCCGGTTCGTTTACGAGTTGAACGGCTACCGAATGGTTCGAGAGGAAGACCGAGAGCCGGGCTACTACCTCTGGCGGGCCAACATCGAGCGACCGCCTCCCCTCGACACATGGGCCGCGCTTGCTGGCGACTGTGTTCATGCCCTGCGAAGCGCGCTCGACCACACGGCTTTCGCGCTCGTCCAACTCAAGAGGCCGGGTGAGACTCACTCCTACTTCCCTATCTCCCCCAAAGCTCGCAAGACCAGAAGGAACCCCGACGGGTTCGACAAGAAGCATCCGGACAAACTTCCTTGTGTTGATCGCAAGGCGCTCGCACAGGTCAACTGGCTGCAACCGCACCGTGGAGGGGGCAAATTGGACCGACTCTGGGTCGTCCACTCCCTCGACATCATCGACAAGCACCGCCGTCTCAACCTTGTAGAGCCTGCCCTGCTCGACCTCGGTTGGAAGTTGTCTGACTGCCGGGTCGAAGGGGAGCAGAAATGGCTCGGCCCGCTGAAGGATGGCGCACCAGTGGCCCGCTTCAAACTCGTTCCGACTGGCCCGAATATGCAAGTGCAGACTCAGTTCGCCTTTGACATAACGTTCGGCGAAACAGAGCCACCGCTTGCTGGGGAGCCAGTCATGCGGACTCTTCAATCCCTCTCGGATTACGTCGGAGGCGTCGTCGCCCGCTTCGACAGGTTCTTCCCCCGGTAGCCGAATCAAGGCCCAACTCGCCTATTTGCGGGTGGTCTGTCGTCCGACGCCACTGTCAGGATTAGTCCTGCAAATACAAAGGAATTTGCCCCCGCGCAGGTTGCACTGCCGGGGGCGTGTCCACAGGAGAGTGACCTCCCATGGCAACTGGCAAGGTAGCGCGTCGCACGGCTGTTGGCGATGTTGCGGAACTGCTCGACTCGCCCGAAATAGCCGCTCTCATCACGGAACTTGACTCGCTCCGTGACGCACGAGGAAACAAGGGCTTTGGTACCCGCGCTCTCATCGGCGCTTGCCTCGTGAAGTCTCTGTTCGCCCTGCCCACCTGGACGTGGGTAGCGGCTCTGATTGCAGAGCATCCCGGCCTGCAAGAAACGCTCGGCGGCACTCCGAGCGTGTGGGCCTGTTACCGCTTCTCCCGCAAGCTCAGAGAGAACCGCCCCGCGCTCGCGGCGTGTCTCGATGCGTGTGCCGCGTCCCTTAGAGCGCAGTACCCGACCATTGGCCGAGACGTAGCTATCGACGCTTCCGATATGCCCGCCTTCGCCAATGGCCAGCGGTACGTCTCCAAGGGCGGCAAGGAACGCGAGCGGTTCAGCGACCCGGACGCCTCGTGGGGCCATCGCTCCGCTATCTCGACTCGCAAAGGCGGCGGGTACTACGGGTACAAACTGCAAGCCGCTGTCTGTGCCTCTACGGGCCTGCCGCTCGCATGGGAAGTAGCGACCGCCAAGCGCCACGAGTCCAACTTTGTCGCCCCTCTGATCGACGCTCTCCATGCTCGCGGCTTCCAGCCCGAGACGGTGGCCATGGACAAGGGCTACGACAACACGCGGGTCTATGCGGAGGTCGAAGAACGAGGGTGCGAACCCGTCATTCCGCTTCGGGGTGCGAAGGCCAATCAGGTAGCCCTGCCGCTTGCGCTTGGCGGTCGGCTGTTTCCGCGCATCGGTCGCCACACGGAGCGGTTCAAGAGCCTCTACCGGGGTCGGGTGGCGGTCGAGCGCGAGTTCGGGCGCTTGAAGCACGACTACGGTTTGGCCCCGCTTCGCACTCGCGGCTTGGAGCGCGTAGCCCTTCACGCTGACCTCGTGATGCTCGCTCGCCTCGCGCAAGCTCTGAGTAGAGCGCGCGCTGTTCCGCTCGCGGCGTAACTCGCAATAATCAGCCGCGTGAAGAAGGTCGAGAAGACGACGCTCTATTTCAAGTGGGAGTTCGAGGATGATGAGGGCGTATGGGGAGGGAAGGTCTCCTTGACAGAGGCCGGGACTCCGATTAAGCGCGAGGGGAGATTGGAGACGTTCGAGAGCAAGGATCTTGGATGGATGTACGAGCCAGAGGCGCGGAAGCTCGCAAAGAGCAACGGCTGGGAGTTCCAGTCGATCTAGCGCCGTTTTTGCGCCAAACCCTCCTAGCCGTCTAGAGGAGGCTCGACCGGCAGCACGAGGGCGAAGGTCGCACCCTCCGAAGGCGCCGAGTACACCTCGAGCGTCCCCCCGTGGGCCAGGGCGATCGACCGAGCGATGAAGAGCCCGAGCCCGGTGCCCGGCTTGGCGTGCTCCCCGCCCACCCGACCGAACTTCTCGAAGATGAGCGACTTGTGCTCGGGCAAGACTCCAGGGCCATGGTCGCGCACCTCGACGTTGATGCGCCCGTTGTCGGCGAAGGCGTTCACCTCCACCTCGCTCCCGGCCGGGGAGTACTTGACTGCGTTGTCGATCAGGTTCGTGATCACCTGGCGCAGACGCTCGCGGTCACCGCGAACCGGTGGGAGCGGCCGCTGCACCTTTGCGTTGATCGTCACTTCGTCCTGCCCGGACTGGGCCGCAGCCGCAGACTCCTGAACGAGCTCGGACAGATCGACGTCGTCGAAGCTGTAGCTGAAGCTCCCCGATTCGATGCGCGAGGTGTCGAGCACGTCCCCCACGAGCTCGGCGAGCCGGTTCGTCTCGTGATCGATGAGCCCGAGGAACGATTCGCGCTGCGCGGGGGTGAGCTCCCGCCAGCGCTGATGGAGCGTCTTCGCAGCGCCGATTATGGCGGCCATCGGGCTTCGCAGCTCGTGAGAGACCATCGAGACGAAGTCCGCTCGCAGGGCCGAGAGCCGGCGCAGCTCCTCGACCGTGGCCCGTTCCGCCTCGTAGGCGCGGATGTTCTGAACCGCGCTCCCGAGAAATCGGCCGAGCAGAGACACGAGCTCGATCTCCTCTTCGTTGAAGGAATCCGGCTCGACGCGAACGACTGAGACCATCCCGAGCGTCCGTGCGCCGACGACGAGGGGCGCCGCCAGCCGGCACCGCAGCCCGAGCTCCGTGAACTCCTCCTCTTCGGCGTATTCCTGGTCGGTCATGTCCTTCCGGTACAGCGTCTGGCCGGTTCGACGAACCTCGTCGAGCAGCGAGCCCGCGACCGGCCGGCGGGTGCCAGGCGGGAAGACCGTCTCCGCGCCGGCCCCCGCAGCCGCGATCACGCGCGCAGATCCCTCGTCAGCGAGGATGATCGCCGTGCGATCGAAGGGGACGAGGCCGCGGAGCTCCCGGATGAACGCCGCGAAGGCCTCCTCGATCTCGAGCGAAGAGCCGAGCGCCCGGGCGCATCGGTTGGCGGCGTCGAGCAGGTCGACCCTGCGGCCGAGCTGGTCGCGCAGGCTTTCGGCCTCGGCGGCGCGTCCTTGCGCAACCACCATCTCGCGACTCAGCCTGTTCGCGAGCCAGCCGATGATCGCCCCCATCACGAGCTGGAGCCCGAACGGAAGAGTGATGTGGTCGACGGAGAAACCCAGCCCGCCGAAACGATCCGCTCTCCACCACTCCGACCCGAGCAGCACCGGGAGCTGGGCAAAGGGCATGACGAGGGCGCCGAGGAGGCCGAAGCGCAGGGCGGCCTCGACCACGGGGAAGAAGAGCAGCTGGCGCGCCGGCGTCCCCGGCTCGTAGGTGTAGATGAACACGTACGTCCAGATGACGACGGTGTTGAACGCGAGGCTTCCAAAGCAGACATATCGCTGCAGGCCTGCGGCGATGTTTCTGCGGTCGACCCAGAAGAAGACGCCGGCTCCCAGCACGAGCACGGCCGTCGTCACCCACGCGGCGATCTCGTAGCGAACGGATGGATAGTCGGGTGTGAGCAGCCCGACCTCGAGAATCGCCCAGGGAACGACGGCGACACGGACCCAGGAGATCCAGCGCTCCAACTGCCAGCGGCGCTGCAGCTCGAGGCTCATCTACGTAAGCTCCCGTTCGTCGAGCCGCGCGAGAGCCCACTCTGCGTGCTCGCGCAGGAGCGGATCGCCGTCCTCGGCGTAGGCCTCGACGGCGGGGCGGTGCTCGGGGTCGCCGGTATTTCCAAGCGCGATCAGCGCGTTTCGGCGCAGGAAGCGCGGATCCTTCCGCGGAAAGTAGAGGCGCTCGTAGCGGCCCCGCAACTCTGCATCGCCGAGCTCGAGCCACTCGACGAGTGAGACGTGCGGTTCCGCGTGCTCGGGTAGCGGCTCGCCAGCGCGCCGTTTCTCGATGCCACGGTTCCACGGGCAGACGTCCTGGCAGATGTCGCAGCCGTAGACCTGGGCGCCCATCTCCGCCCGGTGCTCCTCCGGAATCGGCGCGGGAGCTTGGCTCGTGTAGGAGAGGCAGCGGTTCGAGTCGAGGACTCCCGGCTCGTCGAGGGCACCCGTCGGGCACGCCTCGATGCAGAGCGTGCAGGCGCCGCAGTCGAGCTCGAGCGGCTGCGAGCGCTCGATCTCGACGTCGGTGATGAGGGTGCCGAGCACGACCCACGAGCCGTGCCGGCGCGTGATCAGCATCGTGTTCTTTCCGTAGAAGCCCACGCCCCCGCGCGCAGCTCCTTCGCGGTCGACGTGGTCGTTCTCGTCGACGAGCACCCGGTAGTCGCCGCCGAGCCTTCGCCCGAGCGCGTCGAGCTTCTCTCGCAGTTCCGCGTAGGCGTCGAACCACGTGTAGCGGGGCAGCCGGCCGGCGCCCGGCTCGCGTTCGCCTTCCTCGGCGTAGTAGCAGAGCGCAGCCGAGATCACGGTGCGGGCTTCCGGCAGTAGCGTCTCAGGGTGGCAGGAGACCTCGGGGCGCGCCATCGTGAAGCGCATGTCCGCGAATAGGCCGCGCGCGCGGCGCTCCTGAATGTGACGCTCGGTGTCGGCGTACGGCTCGGCGGGCGCCGCGCCGACGACGTCGATCCCGAGCTCTTGAGCGAGCCGCTCGAGCTCTGATGCCCTCACGGCGCCATTGTGCCTACGATCGCGTCCGATGAAGGCGATCCGGATCCACGAGGACGGCGGGCCCGAGGTTCTGCGCTACGAGGACGCGCCGGACCCGGTTCCAGGCCCCGGTGAGGTGCTCGTCGAGCTTCGGGCCGCGTCCCTCAACCACCTCGACCTGTGGATCCGCAGCGGCCGGCCCTCGGTGCCGAAGCCACGGATTCTCGGCGCAGACGGCGCAGGAATCGCCGACGGGCAGCGCGTGCTCATCAACCCGGGGATCGAGCACGGCGAGAAGATCACCGTCATCGGCGAGCACATGGACGGCACCCATGCCGAGCTGATCGCGGTGCCCGAATCGAATGTCTATCCGATCCCGGACGGGATGACCTTCGAGGAGGCCGCGGCCTTTCCGCTCGTCTTCGAGACCGCCTACCGCATGCTCGTGACGAAGGCCGGCCTGCGCGAGGGTGAGTGGGTCCTCGTCTGGGGAATCGGCGGCGGGCTCGCCACGGCCGCGAACGCGATTGCGAAGGCGCTCGGCGCGCGGACGATCGTCACCTCTTCTAGTCAGGAGAAGCTGGCGCGCGTCGAGGCCGACGTGAAGGTCGACCACAGCTCAGAGGACGTGGTCGAGGCGGTGAAGGCGGCGACCGACGGGCGAGGCGCGGACATCGTCGTCGAGCACGTCGGCGAGGCGACGTGGGAGCGAACGTTGCAAGCAGTCCGGGCGGGCGGGCGAGTCGCGGTCTGCGGCGCGACGAGCGGCCCAAACCCGCCTGCGGCGCTCCACCGCATCTGGTGGAAGCAGCTGACGATCTACGGCTCGACGATGGGGACGAAGGAGGACTTCGAGGGCGCCTACGAGCTCGTCGCGAGCGGCAAGGCGCGGCCCGTGATCGACGAGGTCTTCCCGCTCGAGGAGGCGCGGGCCGCCCACGAGCGGATGGAAGCCGGCGATCAGCTCGGCAAGATCGTGCTAACGATCGGCGACTAGCCAGGCTCGGGCCATCCCGGCTCGGGTGGCCCTGAATAAGAGGGCCAGCGTGCGGGGGCCAAAGCGGGAACTTCCACCCGGACCCATCCGTGTTCTCCGCAGCGTGGCGTGTACCAGCGGAGTAGATCGCTTCTAGGTCGCTGCCGAGACGCACGAGGATGACCTCCGCGCGCTCGCGCCCCCAGGCAATTGCCTCGTCGACTGTGTCGAAGCTACTCTTCTCGTCGACGTCTGCCGTGCCTCCCGTAGTGGCGGTCCACTCGTGGGAATCCCCGGGAATCCGTCGCAACCGCTGCCACGGTTGCGGACCCTCGAACGGGTCGTCATACCAGCGATCGATGTAGACGACAGGCTCTTCGGTCACGGCGCTTCTACCCAAGCCGCGAAACGTGTGTCTCTCAACTATTCGGGAGTGACATAGGCCGCGGTCAGCCCACCGTCGACGAGGAACGTCGCTCCATTCACGTACGAGGACTCGTCGCTTGCGAGGAAGAGTGCCGCGTTCACGATCTCTCGGGGCTTCGCCAAACGCCCCATCGGGAGGTGGATCCGCCGCCGCTCGTAGGCGGCCGGGTCATCGCCGAAGATCCGCAGCAGCAGAGGCGTCTCGACCGGGCCCGGGCAGAGCGCGTTCACGCGGATCCCTTGGCGCGCGAACTGAACGCCCAGTTCGCGGGACATCGACAAGACCGCGCCCTTCGACGCCGAGTAGGAGATCTGGGAGGTCGCCGCCCCCATCAAGGCCACGAACGATGCGACATTGATCACCGAGCCTCCGCCCCGCTCCAGCAAGTACGGGATCCCGTACTTGCAGCAGAGATACACCCCCTTCGTGTTCACGTTCTGCACGCGATCCCAGGCGTCTGGCTCCGTCTCGAGGATCGAGGCGTCGTCCTCCGGGGAGATGCCCGCGTTGTTGTAGAGGACGTCGATCCCGCCATACCGCTCGGCAGTCGCGGAGAACATCGCCTGCACGCTCTCGGGGTCGGCGACATCGACCTGAACGGCGAAGCCGTCACGCACCTCGGCCGCGGCGCTTTCTGCAGCACCCTCGTCGACATCCGCCACGCAGACCTGCGCGCCTTCCTCCGAGAACAGGATCGCTGCCTCCCGCCCCATGCCGCCGGCCGCACCGGTGATCACAGCCACTTTCCCGTCGAGCCGGCCCATCAGGCGTCCGTCGCCAGGTACACGTTCTTCACCTCGGAGTAGCCGTCGAGCGCGTGCATCCCGAGCTCGCGCCCGAAACCGGACTGCTTGAAGCCACCGAAGGGCGTGGAGACCCGCACGGAAGTATTCGAGTTGACGGAGAGCACGCCCGCGTCGATCCCGCGCGCGACCCGTAGCGCGCGACCCACGTCACGCGTCCAGACCGAGCCCGAGAGGCCGTAGGGCGTGTCGTTGGCGAGGCGGATCGCGTCCTCCTCGTCGGCGAACGGGATCACGCATGCGACCGGCCCGAAGATCTCTTCGCGGGCGGCGCGGTCGTCGTTCGAGACGGGAGCGAGAACTGTCGGCGGGAACCAATATCCTGGGCCTCCTGGTGTGTTGCCTTGGTAGGCAACGTTACCGTTGACGTAGGACGACACGGCCTCAAGCTGGTCAGCGGAGACGAGCGGCCCCATTTCGGTGTCGGCGCTCTCGGGGTCGCCTACGTTGATGCCCTTCGTCGCCTCGATCAGTAGCTCGAGGAATTGGTCGTACGCCCTCTGCTCCACGAGGATGCGGGAGCGCGCGCAGCAGTCCTGGCCGGCATTCCCGAAGACGGCGTAGGGCGCCGCGTTTGCCGCGGCCACGAGGTCTCCGTCGGCGAAGACAACGTTGGCCGACTTGCCGCCGAGCTCGAGCGTGACCCGTTTGATCGAGTCGGCGGCGCCCTTCATCACCTGCCGTCCGACCTCGGTCGAGCCGGTGAAGCCGATCTTCGCGACGTCGGGATGCTCGACGAGCCTCCGGCCCACCACGGAGCCGGGGCCGGTGACGACGTTGACGACGCCCTCGGGCAACCCGGCCTCGAGGGCGAGCTCGCCGAGCCTCTGCGCCGTCAGCGGCGTCAGCTCGGCCGGCTTCAGGACGACGGTGTTTCCGGTCGCGAGCGCGGGGCCGAGCTTCCAGCTCGAGATCGCGATCGGGAAGTTCCACGGCACGATCAGCCCGACGACGCCGAGCGGCTCGCGAAATGTCATGTCGACGCCTCCCGCGACCGGGATCGTCTCACCGTGGTGCTTGTCGACGGCGCCCGCGTAGAAGTAGAAGACCTCGGCGACCATGCCGACCTCGCCACGCGAGTCCGCGATCGGCTTGCCGACATTCCGGGTCTCGAGCAGCGCCAGCTCCTCCGCGTGCTCCTCGACGACCTCGGCGAGGCGGCGCAGGAGCCGGGCGCGGTCGGCGGGAGCCACGGCACGCCAAGTCGGAAACGCAGCCTTGGCCGCCGCGACCGCAGCGTCGGTCTCCTCGACGCCCGCGGAAGGAACCTCCGCGATCGTCTCCTCTGTGGCCGGGTTTCGGACGGCGATCACCCGCGCACCTCCCGGTACCCGCGGGCCTCGTCGACGAGCGCCTCGAAGAGCGCCAGGTCCTCGCCTTCCTCGGGATGCCACAGGACACCGACCGCGAAACGCTTCGACGGGTCCTCGAGAGCCTCGACCGTGCCGTCGTCGGCCCAACCCGTCTCACGTAGGCCCTCGCCGATCCGGCCGTAGCCCTGGTGATGGTGCGACTTCACAGGCGCCCGCTCGCCGAGCAGACTGCCGACCCGGCTTTCCGGCTCGAGCTTCACGTCGTGGTCGGACCAGGCCCCCGGCGTGTGCCTGTGCCGCTCGTGCCCAAGCGCGTCGGGCAGATGCTGAACGAGGTCGCCACCCAGAGCCACGTTCAACACCTGAGAACCGCGACAGACGGCGAGGACGGGCATGTCCCGCTCGAGCGCGGCCGTCAACAGCGCCATTTCGGCCCGGTCGCGGACCTCACGCGCCTCGTCCGTCTCCGGGTGCCGATCGGCCCCGTAGTGCGCGGGATCGAGATCGGAGCCGCCCGAGAAGACGATTCCGCCGAGCACGGCAAGCGTCTCCTCGACCGAGTCCTCGCTCGGCGGGACGACGAACGGCCTCCCGCCTGCCCGCTCGATCGCGTGAACGTACGAGAGCGGGACGAGCGCCGCGGGCTCGACCCAGGCGCCCCAGGTCACCTCCTCGGCGTACGAGGTGATGCCGATGACCGGTTTCATCCGCGCTCGAACATCCGCTCGCGCTCGTAACAGGTGACGGCGCGGTCGAAGAGCTCCTGCTCGGTTCGGGCGTAGTTCAGGTAGTGGTCGACGACGTCGTCGCCGAGCGCCTGGCGCGCCATCGTCCCCTGCTCGAGCGCCGAGATCGCATCACGCAGCGAGTACGGGAAGCGCTCGGCGTCGGACTCGTAAGCGTTGCCTTCCAACGCAGGCGGCAGCTCGAGCTCGTTCTCGATCCCATGGAGGCCGGCCGCGATCAGCGCGGCGAACGCGAGATACGGGTTGACGTCTCCGCCGGGGATGCGCGTCTCCGTCCGCAGCGCCGGGCCGTGGCCGACGATGCGGAAGCCGCACGTCCGGTTGTCGTGGCCCCAGGCCAGCGTCGTCGGCGCCCAGCTGCCGGCTGCGTAGCGCTTGTACGAGTTGATCGTCGGCGCGAGGAAGATCGCGAGCTCCTTGAAGCAGGCGATCTGGCCGGCGAGCCATTGCTTGAAGACGTCCGTCTCGCCTTCGAACGCGCTGCGGTCACCCTGCCAGAGGCTCGAGTGGATGTGGCACGAGTTGCCGATCCACGTGTGATCCGGCTTGGCCATGAACGTGATCGAGCAGCCGTTCAGGTGGGCCAGCTCCTTGGCGCCGTTCTTGTAGACGACGTGGTTGTCCCCCATCGTCAGCGCGTCCGCGTAGCGGAAGGTGATCTCGTGCTGGCCGGGCCAGGCCTCGCCCTTCGAGGTCTCGACCGGGATGCCCGCGCCCTCCATCCCGTTCCGGATCTGCCGGATGAACGGCTCGTCGTAGGTGGCGGCGAGGATGTGGTAGTCGAGGATGTACGGCACCGACGGCGTCAGGTCGCGGTAGTGCTTCGCGTGCGCCTCCTCGTAGGTCTCCTTGAGCAGGAAGAACTCGAGCTCGGAGCCGAACATCGGCGTGTACCCGAGCTTCTCCGCGCGCTCGACCTGGCTCTTCAGAACCTGCCTGGGAGAGGCGGTGACCGGCGAGCCGTCGGCCCACTCGACGTCGCCGAGGACGAGCGCCGTCCCTTCGAGCCAGGGGATCCGGCGTAGGGACGCCAGGTCAGGCTTCGCCGTGAAGTCGCCGTAGCCGCGCTCCCAGCTCGCCATCTCGTAGCCCGGGATCGGGTCGCCTTCCATCTCGAGCGCGAGCAGGTAGTTGCAGCCTTCGATCCCATGGTCGGCGATGCCCTCGCCCACGAAAAACTTGCCATGGAGCCGCTTCCCCATCAGCCGGCCCTGCATGTCGGTGAACGCGACGATGACCGTGTCGATCGATCCGTCCGCGACCGCCTGCTCGAGCTCCTTGGCACTCAGCACGGGGAAAGCCTACGCCAGCACTCGCCGCACGAAGTCCGGATCCAGGCCTTCGATGATCTCGTCGGCGGCGCTGAGGCGATCCGGAGGAAGTGTCCCGGTGACTGCCACGCAACGAACTCCGGCGGCCTGGGCGGCAGCGATGCCAACGTCGGAGTCCTCGACGGCGACGGCCTCGAGCGGATCGATCCCGAGCAGCTCGAGAGCACGAAGATAGCCGTCGGGAGCAGGCTTCCCGTGCTCGACGTCCTCGGAGGCGACGAGCGCGCTGATCGACGATGAGAGCCCGGCGGCTTCGAGGACGGGCTCGATCTCCGAGCGGGCCGATCCCGACACAACCGCCACTGCAACGCGGTCGGCGGCCTGCTGCACCGCCTGCCGAGCCTCGGGAGACACCGTGGAGCCGCCGGCAGAGAGCTCTCGGTAGCGCGCGATCTTGCGGGCAACAACCTCGGGGGCGGGCCGACCCAGCCACTTCTCGACGACCTCGGGATCGGAAAGGCCTGCCAGCTGGTCGTAGTACTCCTCCTCGGTGATGGGCTTGCCGAGCTCGGCGAAGATGCCCTGGAAGATCGTGCAGAGCAGGGGCTCGTCGTCCGAGATCGTCCCGTTGAAGTCAAGAAGAAGAGCGCGAACCGCCACCGGCACCAGTCTAGGATCGCCCGGTGGATCCCGAGGAGATCGCAGCACGCGTCTGGCCGGGCGGGGAGCTCGAGCTGGAGCCGCTCGGCGGCGGGATCACCAACCGCAACTTCAAGGTCACAACGCACGGCGAGGCCTTCGTTCTGCGGATCGGCGGCAAGGACACGGCCCTTCTTGGCATCGATCGCGAAGCCGAGCGCGCCGCGACGCTCGCCGCCGCCGAGCTCGGGGTAGGCCCCGAGGTGATCGCGTTCCTCGAGCCGGAGGGATACCTCGTCACTCGCTTCGTCGAGGGAGCGCCGCTGCCGGTCGAGGAGATGCACCGTCCCGAGGGGCTCCGGCGCGTCGCCGAGACTCTGAGACGCGTGCACGAAGGGCCCCGATTCCCTGCACGCTTCGACTCCTTTCGCGTCGTCGAGGCGTACCTCGCGACGGCGACCGCCCGCGGGGTGATCCCGCCTCCGGAGTACGAGCGCGCGAAGGAGACCGCGAAGGAGATCGAGCGCGCACGCGGATCGCAGCAGCCGGTCCCCTGTCACAACGATCTCCTGAACGCGAACTTCATCGCGGCCGACGGGGACGTGCGCATCGTCGACTGGGAGTACGCCGGCATGGGCGACCGGTTCTTCGACCTCGCCAACTTCTCGATCAACCACGAGCTCGGAGACGCCGAGAACGAGGAGCTCCTGGCCGCGTACTTCGGCGAGCTCGACCCGGCCGATCTCGACGCGCTGCGGCTGATGCGCTTCATGTCCGATTTCCGCGAGGCGATGTGGGGCGTCGTCCAGCAAGCGGTCTCAGAGCTCGACTTCGACTTCGTCGGCTACGCGGACGAGCACTTCGCCCGGCTCGAGCGAACTGCGGCCGACCCGGCCTTCCGCAAAGCGCTGAGCGCATGAGAGACCGGGCGCGAGCAGTCGTCATCGGTGGCGGCGTGGGCGGCGCAGCGGTCCTCTACTGGCTCGCCCGGCTCGGGTGGGACGACGTCGTCCTCGTCGAGCGCGCCGACCTGACGAGCGGCTCGACGTTCCATTCGGCCGGTCTCGTGGGGCAGCTGCGCGGCTCGCTGAGCCTGACGAAGATGATGATGAGCTCGGTCGAGCTCTACCGCACGCTGCAGGACGAGGTCGGGCTCGAGACCGGCTGGCGCGAGGTGGGCTCGCTGCGGCTCGCCTCGTCGGAGGAGCGGCTGGAGGAGCTCGCGCGGCAAGCCGGCTGGGCGCAGACGTTCGGGCTCCCGCTCGAGCTGATCTCGGCCGACGAGGCGCAGACGCTCTTCCCACCCATGTCGACGGACGGAGTCCTGGGGGCCGCCTACCTTCCGACGGACGGCTACATCGACCCGAGCCAGCTCACGTTCGCCCTCGTCGAGGGAGCAAGGCGCCGGGGTGCGGAGATCAACACGAACACGCGCGTGACCGCGATCGACGTCGCGCGCGGCCGGGTCACCGGCGTCCAGACGGACAAGGGGCCGATCGAAACCGAGGTCGTCGTCAACGCGGGCGGCATGTTCGCGGCCGAGATCGGCGACATGGCCGGCGTCGTCGTGCCGATCGTCCCGATGGCACACGAGTACCTGATCACCCGCCCGAGCGGCCTTCCCCTTGACCTGCCGACGATGCGCGATCCCTCCCTTCTCGTCTACTTCCGCGGCGAGTCGGGCGGGCTCGTGATGGGCGGCTACGAGCGCAATCCCGCGCCGTGGGGGCTCGACGGCATCCCGGCGGACTTCAACAGCCAGCTGCTTGCCGAGGACTGGGACCGCTTCGAGGAGCTGATGCAGAACGCGATCGTGCGCGTCCCCGCCCTGGCCGAGGCCGAGGTGATCCGCCTCGTGAACGGGCCCGAGGCGTTCACTCCCGACGGCGAGTTCATCCTCGGCGAGACCGACGTGCGGGGCTTCTGGGTCGCGTCCGGCTTCTGTGCGCACGGGCTCGCGGGCGCAGGCGGCATGGGACAGCTCGTGGCCGAGTGGATCGTCGAAGGGCTACCGAGCCTCGACACCTGGGAGATGGACTCGCGGCGTTTTGGCCGGAGCTACGCGGACCGGGACTACACGCTCGCCCGCACCGTCGAGGTCTACTCCACCTACTACGACGTCAAGTATCCGGGGCATGAGCGCCAGGCGGGCCGGCCGTTGCACCTCTCCCCCACCTATCCGCGCCTTCAGGAGCTGGGCGCTGTCTTCGGTGAGAAGTCGGGCTGGGAGCGACCCAACTGGTTCGAGCCGAACGCGGGCGCCGGAGACGAGGCGCTTCGCCCGGAAGGGTGGGCCGGGCGGCTCTGGTCACCGGCCGTCGGCGCGGAGCATCGGGCCACGCGAGAGGCGGCAGCCCTCTTCGACGAGACGTCCTTCGCCAAGATCGAAGTCTCGGGCGAGGGCGCAGCCGACTTTCTCGAGCACCTGTGTGACAACCGGGTCGCCCGCGACGTCGGTGCGATCACCTACACGCAGATGCTGAACGAGCGAGGCGGTATCGAGTGCGACTTCACGGTCACGCGGCTCGCCGAGGATCGCTTCCGAATCGTCACGGGGACCGCCTTCGGCCAGCACGACCTGTCCTGGATCCGCTCACATGCACCCGAGGACGGCTCCGTGGCCGTGGAAGACGTCACGTCCAGCCTTGCCTGCCTCGGCATCTGGGGACCGAAGGCCCGGGAGATCCTCCAGCCGCTCGCAAGCGAGAGCCTCGCCACCGACGACTTCAGGTACATGCGAGCGCACGAGCTCGCGATCGGCTCCGTCGCCTGCCTCGCGCTGCGGGTCACCTACGTCGGCGAGCTCGGCTGGGAGCTCTACTGCCCGATGGAGCTCGGCCTGGAGCTCTGGGACACGATCTGGGAGGCCGGGCAGGAGCACGGCCTCGTGGCCGGGGGGTACAAGGCGATCGACTCGTGCCGGCTGGAGAAGGGCTATCGGGTCTGGGGCTCGGACATCACCCCCGAGGACACGCCCTACGAGGCGGGCCTCGGCTTCGCCGTCAAGCTCGACAAGGGCGACTTCATCGGCCGCGACGCGCTCGTCGCCGCGGACGGCCGGCTCGAGCGCAAGCTCGTCTGCCTCGTCCTGGAAGACCCGCGTTCGGTCGCGCTCGGCTCGGAGCCGGTGCGGGTCGACGGCCAGGTTGTGGGGCGGGTCACGAGCGGCGGCTACGGCTACACGGTGGAGCGCTCGATCGCCTTCGCGTACCTCCCTGGGGACGAGGCCGAAGTCGGCAGGCCCGTCGAAGTCGAGATCTTCGGCCACCCCGTTGCGGGCCAAGTCGCGGCCGAACCCCTCTACGACCCCGAGGGCGCGGCGATCCGTGCTTGACAGCCGGTGCGCGAGCGAGAGTAAATAGCCCTTTCCCCGGCGAAAGGAAGGCGGCATGAGCACAGCAGAAGGTGGCGGAGCCGACTACCTAGACGACCGAAAGCAGTTACACAGCCTCGGCTACGCGCAGGAGCTCTACAGGTCGATGGGCGGGTTCCAGAACTTCGCGATCTCGTTCACGATCATCTCGATCCTCGCGGGCTGCCTGACGTCGTACTACATCGCGTTCAACCAGGGCGGCCCGATCGCGGTCACATGGGGCTGGCTGCTCGTGGGCGGCTTCTGCATCATCGTCGCCCTCGCCATGGGCGAGATCGCCTCGAAGTATCCGACTGCCGGCGGTCTCTATTACTGGGCGTCGAAGCTCGGCGGGCCGGCCTGGGGCTGGTTCACCGGCTGGTTCAACCTCGTCGGCCAGATCGCAGTCACGGCGGCGATCGGCTACGGCTGCGCGGTCTTCACGACTTCGCTTTTGAACCTGCTCTTCGACTACCCGAACACGATCCGTTGGATCCTCTTTACCTACGCGGTGATCCTGTTGATCGCCGGGCTGGTCAACATGCTGAGGGTGCCGATCACCGGAATGCTGAACTCGATCTCGGCGTGGTGGCACATGATCGGCGTGCTCGTCTTCGTCGGCGTCCTGATCATCGTCCCCGACACCCACAAGTCGGTCGGTTACGTCTTCGGCGAGACCCTGAACAACACGGGCTTCTCCGGGATGAACTTCAGCAACATCGTGTTCTTCTACGTGTTCCTGACGGGCCTCCTGATGGCCCAGTACACGATCACCGGATTCGACGCGTCCGCTCACATGAGCGAGGAGACCAGGCAGGCGTCGAGGGGGGCGGCCTGGGGCATCGTCATGTCGGTGGTGGTCTCGGTGGTCTTCGGATTCATCCTGCTGACAGCCGTGACGTTCGCGTTGCCGAACGCCACGAACGACGAGTTCGTCGGTGCGGGACAACAGATCCTCACGTTCTCCTGGACGACCGCGATGAGCGAGAGCTGGGCCGAGTTCCTGCTCTTGATCGCGGTCGTCGCTCAGCTCTTCTGCACGATCGCCTCGGTCACTTCGGCCTCACGGATGATGTTCGCGTTCTCGCGCGACGGAGCGGTCCCGGGCCACAGGTGGTGGCGGGTCGTCTCCAAGAAGGACCGGGTCCCGGTCAACACGGTGTGGGCGATCTGCGTGCTGTCGTTCCTGCTGATGATTCCGACGCTCAAGAACGCCTTCGTGGGCTACGCGGTCGGAACGTCCGTCGCCGTGATCGGCCTCTACATCGCATTCGCGATCCCGATCTATCTGCGGGTTCGCCAGGGCGAGGCTTTCGAGCGGGGTGCATGGCATCTCGGACGGCACTACCGCTGGATCGACTGGGTGGCGGTCGCGTGGATCGCGTTCATCTCGATCGTGTTCATGCTTCCGTTTGCCAAGGTCGGCATCCCGGGGAACGACGGTTTCACCTGGGACTTCGTGAACTACACGCCGATCACGGTCGGTGCGGCGTTCCTGCTCTTCGGCGGCTGGTACGTGCTCTCGGCCCACAAGTGGTTCAAGGGCCCGGTGCGCCAGGGCGACGAGAGCGAGCTCGAACGCATCGAACGGGAGTACGACTCCCCAGGGGCGGCACCCGCTCCCAGCGCCAGCGCGTAGAAGTGACCTCTCTGAAGGATCCCGAGGGCGCGGAAATCCGCGCCCTCGGCGCGCTCGTCGACTTCTCGGACAAGCGTGTGCTCGAGATCGGCTGCGGCGACGGGCGGATGACCTGGCTCTACGCCGACGCGGCGGCCGAAGTACTCGCCGTCGATTCCGACGAAGAGTCCATCCACGACGCACGCGCAGCGCTACCCAACCGGTTGAGGAATCGAGTTGAACTCCGCGTTGCGAAAGCTGAGTCCCTGGACGTGCCGCGCCAGCGGTTCGACATCGCCTTCCTCAGCTGGTCGTTGTGATGAATCGAGCTTGAGGGCGTCGTGAACGCCCTTCGGAAGATTCACGAGGCGCTCGTTCCCGGCGGAATCCTCCTCGACATGCATCCCATCCCTCCCGCCACCCGGGTCGAGGTGGGCGGGCGAAGCCTGGGCGAGCTCGACGACGCGGAGTTCTTCGAGCTCGTGGCTGCGACCGAAGCGCCGCTCGAGCAAGGCGACCTCTTCGTCCTCGAGGACGAGATCGAGTTCGATTGGCTCGAGCGCTACGACTCAGGCGAGGAGCTGCTCGAGGACGTGAAGAGCTGGAACGGCTGCCGCATCCCGCGGGCGGTCGCCGCGCGCGTCCGCAAGGCGGAGCCGCCGGTCGATATCTGGGAGCGAGTCGTCCTGCGGCGCTTTAGCCGAAACCCAGGATGAACTTGGCGTCTTCGGACATCAGCTCGGGCGTCCAGGGGGGATCCCAGGTCAGCTCGACCTCGACGTCTTCGACGCCGGGGACTGCAGCCGCTGCGTCGTGGATTCCCTCCTGGATCATCGGGCCGGCGGGACAGCCCATCGACGTGAGGCTGTGGATGACCTTCACCTTCGGGCCCTCAACCTGGACTTCGTAGACGAGACCGAGATCGACGACGTCCATCCCGAGCTCGGGATCCTCGACGCCCTTCAGCGCCTCGGTGACTTCTTCTTTGGTCGGCATGGCAGAGAGTCTATTTGTCCGGTGCCAGACTTCAGTCTGGCTCCGGCGCGCCTAAAGCAGGCGAACCTCTTCCCGGCGCTCGCGGGCGAAGAAGTGAGTCCCATCGACGAAACGGACCCAGTTGCAGCGCGTGCACATGA